>QHVP01000242.1 GCA_003222295.1 Acidobacteriota bacterium
TCCCACGGCGACGACGAGGCGGGCGGCCAGGACGTAGCTCAGGGCCAGGACGGCGGCCAGCCCCGGCGGATGCCGCCGGAAGAGGACCGCGGCCAGCAGCAGCGCGGGAAGAGCGAGGAAGCGGAGGGCCAGCGCCGTCGTGAGCCCGCGGACCAGGTGTCGCGGCTCGATGGGGGTCCCACAGAAGATCCAGCCCGCCCCCGGCAGCGAGGTCTGGCGGATGACCCTCAGGCCGTCGGTGACGGCGGAGAAGCCCAGGTACGTCAGCATGGTCATGGTGACGAGATGCTCGGCTCCGGTGAAGGCCACCACGAAAGCGCCGAGGGCGAGGAGCTGCGTGGCGAGGATCTTCGCGCGCGACACGTCCTCGCGCCGCGTGACCACGAGCACGGTCGAGGCGACGGCCAGGACGGGAGCCGGGAGGAGGAGAGGCCCGAGCACGGGCATGCGCATCGCCCGCTCCAGGGCGCCCACGAGCGCGGATCGAGGAACGCGCGTCGTGGGGGCGGCGCTCTGCTCGGCGAAGTTGGCATAGTGACGATGGAGGACGCCCCGGAAGGACATCAGCCCAGCCTCGGACACGAGGAGCACGGCCCCCATTCGCCGCCAAAGCGCTCCCGGCCACGGGTCGTGCATCCAGAAGAGCGCGAACCAGGACGAGGGCGCGAGCAGAAAGGCCGGCCAGGCCCCGATCGAGAACATTCCGCCGCCCGCGCGACCTAGGGGGATCCAACCGAGAGAGATGGCGGTGATTCCCACGATCGCGGCCACGAGCAGGAATTGGAGGGTCTTCCGCACGCGATCGAGGGGGACCCAGCGCAGGCCGACCATGAGCACGGCGAGCCAGAGCACGGCCGCGGCGAAGGTGCCCGCGATCAGCGTCAGGTAGGTGGCGGCGGCGCGGGGCCAGGACATCGAGAAGTGCACGACGGCGACGGCCATGGGCACGAGCCCCAGACAGCCCGCGAGCAGGCTCGCGAGCAGGAGCAGCAGGAAGGTGCGCGCGGAGAGCAGCGTGCGCGGCGCGATCGGCTTGGAGGCCACGATCTCGAGCCGCCGTTCCTGGACGTCCTGGCTGTCGGGATTGATGGCCAGGACCACGATGACGAAGACGGCCGCGAAGAAGAGGACGAGGTAGCTCGGAAGGTCGGACACGCGCCAGGCCCGGGCGCTCAGCATGACGCCGAGGGTGGTCATGGAGAACAGGATCTGGCGCAAGGGATGGCCCCTGCTGCCGGTGCTCGGATCCGTCCCGGGGCCGAGCGACTGCTTCAGCATCATGTGGACGAGGGCGCGGAGCTGCCCGCCGTCGACGCGCCGGGGGTCCGGCGCGACCGCGCTCATGCCGAGGCCGCGCTCCCGGAGAGGGCCAGGAGCGCCTGCTCGAGGCTGGCCGCTCCGGCCCCGGCCATGACCTCGCTCACCGTGCCCACGCTCACGAGCTGGCCCGCGTGGATCACGCCGATGCGCGTGCACACCTTCTCGACGATGTCGATGAGGTGGGAGGAGTAGAACATGGTCCGGCCCTGCTGGGCCAGGCCGCGCATCATCTCCTTGACGTGGGCCACCGTCTCCACGTCGAGCCCGTTGAGGGGCTCGTCGAGCACCAGCACGTCCGGGCCGTGGAGCAGCGCGGAGATCCAGCAGACCTTCTGCTTCGCGCCCTTGGACAGGACGCCCATCGGCTTGTCCTTGTCCGCCTCCAGGGAGAACGTGCGCAGCTCCTCGCCCATGCGGTCGCGGAGGCGCGCCTCGGAGAGACGGTACAGGCGGCCGATGAGGGTCAGGTACTCGACGGGCGAGAACTTCTCGAAGAGGGCGCCCGACTCCGGGACGTAGCCCAGGCGCGCCTTCACCTCGAGCGGCTGCTCCAGGACGCTGTGGCCGCCCACGAAAGCGTCGCCCGAGGTGGGACGGATGAGGCCGGTGAGGATCTTGATGGTGGTGGTCTTGCCCGCACCGTTGGCCCCGACGTAGCCGAACACCTCTCCCCACCCGACGGTCAGCGAGACGTCGCGGAGGGCCCGCTTGGGCCCGAAGTCCTTTCCGAGACGCCGCAGCTCGATGGCGGCCTCTCCCCGCACGCTCTCAGTTGTCCAGGCGCAGCCGGCCGAAGGCCTCGGGAGTATGGAAGGTCTCGTTGTTCACGGTCTGCCAGTTGATGTACTTGCGATCCGCGGGAGGGCCCTGGCAGCGGTACAGGTTGATGCGCGTCTCCACCCCGTTCTTCGGGGCCTTGACGTCGATCGACTGGAGGGGGATGCGCATCTCGCCGTACCAGACGTGCTTGTCGCGATCGACGCGCGCCTTGACCTCGTAACCGGAGTTCCAGCTCACGTCGTGGGACGGCGGATCCTTGCCGCGGTCGATGGCGAGATCGACCCACTCCGACTGCGGCGAAACCTGGAACTCCTTGTACTTCTTGATGTCCTTGAAGTCGGTCCCGATGAAGGCCTCCGCCACGTCCCAGTCCCACAGCTTGTCCGTCTCCGCGGTCGTGGTCGGGTTGGGCTTGACGTACAGCTCGTCGTAGGGGGCGATGAAGAGGAAATAGATGTTCTTGTCCGTCCAGCGCGAGCGGACCTCGGTGCGATGGTGCGGCACCACCTTGCCGAACCGGTCCTTCTCCGCCACCACGCCTTCCACGCTCTTCCAGGCCGCCGCGCCCGGATCGGCGGTGAGCGCGAAATCGGCGCGCGCGTGATGGCTGACGATCACGCTCGCGTCCGCGGCGGCCCGGACGGCCGCCGGCGCACCGGCGAGCACAGCGCAGGAGAAGACGATCCGCAACACTGTACGATCCACGCGTGAAGTCGCTCTGGGTCTCACCGTTCCTCCTCTGCGCGCTGGGGCTGGCCGCGCCGAGGCCGCCCGCCGCGGGACCTCCGCGGACGCTCGCCCGGCACGAGGCCAGCCGCATGTCGATGGCCTGCGCGTACGCCATCGTAGCCTACGGCGACGATGCCGGCGCGCTGCCGCGCATCCTGGAAGCCGCCTTCGACGAGGTGGACCGCATCGACCGGCTGATGAGCCATTACAAGCCGGAGAGTCCGCTGTCGAGGCTCAATCGCGATGCGGCCGCGGCGCCGGTCGTGGTCGCGCCCGAGCTCTTCGATTTCATCGCGGAATGCCTGCGGTATTCCCGCGATTCGGACGGCGCGTTCGACATCACCGTCGGACCCTTGATGAAGACATGGGGCTTCTTCCGCGGCGGGGGCCGCCTCCCGAGCGCACTGGAGATCGAGGACGTGCGCGGACGGATCGGCTACGCCCACGTCGTCCTCGACGCCCGGGCGCGGACCATCCGCTTCGACCGCCCCGGCATCGAGCTGGACCTCGGGGGCATCGCGAAGGGTTACGCCGTGGATCGCGTGGTGGACCTTCTCCGGCGCGAGCACGTGGCGGCGGCCCTGGTCAGCGCGGGCGGCAGCACGATCTTCGCCCTCGGCGCGCCTCCCGGCCGAGACGCCTGGGAGGTGGACATCCAGGATCCGGTCGAGAGCGGCCGCATCGCCTTGACCGTTCCCCTGAAGGATCGCGCCCTGTCCGTGTCGGGCACCTCCGAGAA
Organism: Acidobacteriota bacterium; assembly: GCA_003222295.1. Lineage (GTDB taxonomy): Bacteria > Acidobacteriota > Vicinamibacteria > Fen-336 > Fen-336 > AA29. Next base: position 3,569 of record QHVP01000242.1, read on the forward strand.
ATCGTTCGAGCGGGACGGGGTCGTCTATTCGCACATCATGGACCCGCGCACGGCGCGGCCCGTGCAGGGCATCCTCGGCGTGGCCGTGCTGACGTCGACGGGCACGGCGGGCGACGCGCTGGACGACGCGCTGTTCGTCCAGGGCGTGGAGAGGAGCCGCGCCTACCTCCGACGCCTTCCCTCGACGGAGGCGATCTTCTTCCTGCCCGAGGACGGGCGTCCCTGGAAGATGGTGCGCCTCACGCCCTGACCGTCACCTACTTGGCGGCCGGGAGGTCGACCACGCCGTAGGGGCCGAGCCGCCGGACCGTGAACTCCGTCGCCCCGTCCACGAGGCCGAGATCTTCGAGAGGCACCTTGCCCTGGCCCGCGACGTTGGCTTCGCCCTCCGGATGCGATCCCCGCAGGCGCACGCGCACGCCCTCCGTCTCGCGGCCGCCGTAGTTCAGGAGGTGCAGGCGCATCCGCGAGCCGTCGCCCAGGAGCCGGCCGATCACCACCTCCGTGCCGAAGATCCGCATCGACCGCTGCTCGTCCGTGAGCTTGCGGCGGACGTTGAGCGCGAACGCGCTGGGATCGGCGGCGGCATCGGCCGGGAACTCCGGCGTGCCGAGCTTGACGTTGACGCGGTACTGCGCGGAGGGCGCGGGGACGATCCGGAAGAGCAGGTTGCGGCGGACGAGGAGGTTCAGGGCCTCGCCCATCGTGGCCGAGCCGTCGTCCACGACGGCTACGTCGGCCACGTCCGGCAGATCGCTCTTCGGGAGCGCCGCGAGGAACGCGAGCATCTGTCCCAGGCTCTCGAGGTCCGCCGCCTCGATCTTGAGCACGGCGTCCGCGCCATACGCGTAGGCCTCGGCCGCGGCCAGGGCGGCCTTCCCCGCCGGCAGGTCGTAGACGTACTTCCCCGCCGGGTCGCGCAGGAAGCGCGATCCGTTCGTGAACACCCAGGGACTGCGCGTGGCGGACGCGCGGTCCGCGCGGGCCCGGATCCCGGGAGCGGCCACCGTCTCGCGCAAGGCGAGGTCGGTGTCGCTCACGGGCACGGGCGTGAAGCCCGCCTTGGCCCAGGCCGCCGCCTGGTCGGGCGCGACGCAGAGCCGCTCGATGGCCGCCTTCTTCAGCGCGGGCGCGCTCTCGACCCCCTGCGTCCAGTACAGGCACGGCAGGGCGGCCAGCCAGAGGAGAGCCGTCACACCACGATGTCCTGGACCTTGATGCGCGCCTTGTCGGCCACGCCGAGGCCGAGCCCCGCCGCGAACTCCACGTGCCCGGGCTCGCGGATGATGATGTTGACGTTCGGGTCGGCGTCGCGGGCGGCCCCGTCATCCACCTTCAGGTACTGGGGCGAGCGATCGTAGATGGAGATCGCGCCGTGCCGCTTCCGCTCGTCGTCGATGATGTCGAGGAGCAGGCGATCGATGGCGACGGGATCGGTGCCGAACAGGATCTGCTTCGGATAGAAGACGTACTTCCGCGTGCGCGCGAAGGGGCCGCCGTGCCAGACACCGCGCAGGCCGTCCATGATCTGCAGCACCGTGCGCGAACGCAGCGGCTCGACCGAGGCCAGCGTGCCCACGAACGAGTAGGTGTGGGACTTGCCGCGGTAGTGGGTGCGGGCCACGTTGGAGAAGCTGCCGTAGGCGATGTTCTTGAGACAGCCCGTCGCCCCCGTCGCGCCGTGGTCCTTCATGTTCGGCACGTTGATGATCTTGGTCAGCTTCTGGGAGACGAGCCTCATCATGTTCGAGCGCGTGTCCTCTTCCCCGAAGAGGTCGGCCTCGACGTAGGTCGCGGGATCGTATGGTTCTGGAAGCGCTCGTAGACGAACACCTGAGTGGGCGGCACGCCGGCCGCGCCGAGCTGGCGCACGATCTCGGCCACGATCTCGTAGGCGGAGACGCACCAGGGGTGCCCCCCGCAGTTGACCTTGATGCCCACCACGTCGGAGGGCTGGACGAACTGGCGCCAGGCCTCGAGCGGCGTCTTCTTGCCGGTCAGCGCGCACATGCCCCGCGCCATCATCTCGCGCACGACCTCGTCGTTGGCCGCGCTCGTCTCGACGTCGACGGACTTCTCGGACCTGACCGCGATCACGCGGCCGGGAAAGGGGCCGGGGATCCCGGGGGTGGCGGAGGGGGCGTAACGCGTCACGACGTTGAGCTTCGGCAGCCCGTCCGGCGCCGCCGATGCCCCCTTCAAGGCGGGGACGAATGGCACGGCCGCGAGCAACCGGACGAAATCCCTGCGATCCATTCGAGCACCCCGCTAGTCGAGCACCCCGCTAGAGCCGGCATACCGCCGAAGGCCGACGTTACCGCCCGCATCGGGGGCGGGTCAAGGCGCGGGCCCCGCCGCGGACAGGCCGCGCAGGATCGCTGGGGGCGGCCTCGGTTGCCGGCGCCCTCGTCCTGTCCCCGTACGCTTATCAAATTCATATTGAGTCGCGACTCGCCGTCCTACTGGTTCCAGAACCAGTTCGACACTCGGAACTGATAATTAATCACGTCTTCGGACCGGCCCCGACACTGCCTCGTGATATTCAACAGTCATGATGATCACGCATGCGTCGCACCTCGATAACGCCGAGCTCACCGCCGAGCTGAGCCGCCTCGCGCACTGCGAGCGCGAGGCCACGGCGGCCCTGATCGTGCACCTCGCGGAGTTCGACGCGCGGCGGCTGTTCGAGGGCGCCGGCTACTCCTCTCTGTTCAAGTACTGCATGGCCGTGCTTCGCCTCTCGGAGGACGCGGTCTACAACCGGATCAAAGCGGCGCGAGCGGCGCGTCGGTATCCGGTCATCGTCGAAGGGCTCGAGAGCGGCGCGCTGAGCCCCACGACCGTGCGTCTCCTCGCGCCCCGCCTGACGCCCGAGAACCACCAGGAGCTCCTGGCCGCCGCGTCGGGCAAGGG
>QHVP01000243.1:0-208 GCA_003222295.1 Acidobacteriota bacterium
CTCGCTCGCATCGTGGACGACCTCCTCGACGTGTCGCACATCTCAAGGGGGCAGATCGTCCTGCGCCGGGAGCCCGTCCCGCTGGCGGCGGCCGTGGCCCTGGCCCTGGAGACCGTTCGCCCACTCATCGACGCGCGGAGGCAGAGGTTCATCTCGAACGTTCCGCCGGGACCCATCTGGGTGGACGGCGATACGACCCGCCTGGCAC
>QHVP01000243.1:552-8134 GCA_003222295.1 Acidobacteriota bacterium
CTCGTTGTCGACGACAATGCTGACTCGGCCGAAGCTCTCGCGTTGGCGCTGGGGGCGATCGGCCACGAGGTTCGTTTGGCTGGAGACGGACCCTCAGCGCTCGACGTGGCCGCGGAGTTCAAGCCCGAGGTGGTACTCCTCGACATCGGGTTGCCCGGAATGGACGGGTACGAGGTCGCTCGCCGCTTCCGAGCACGGAAGGAGTGGGCGGGGATCGTTCTCGTCGCCCTGACCGGATACGGCCAGGAGGAGGATCGGCGGCGCGCGCAGGATGCCGGATTCGACCATCACCTGGTGAAGCCGATCCCTCCAGAGGCAATCTTGGCGGTCCTTGATGCGCCGCCGCCCCCCGACGACGCGTCGCGTGCGCAGCACCGGAAAGGCCACTGACAGACGCCGAAAAGTCGGGACGCGCGGGGAGGCCGCGCACCCCGCGGCCCTCTACGCCAGCGACGCCCAACGACGGAAAGGTTCAGGGATCCGGCCGCACGCCGCCCGTCGGCGGCTGGTTCTCGTAGATCTCCCCGTAGCGCTCATAGCTGTTGAGGACCTTGCGCACGTAGTCCTTCGTCTCGTCGAAGTTGATCGCGGAGAGGAACATGTCGTCGCCGGGCGCGGGCGCCATGCGCGCCCACAGCTTCGCCTGGTTGGGGCCCGCGTTGTAGGCGGCGGCCACCTTGTACCCGTCGCGCTCGAACTGGCCCAGGAGATCGCCGATGTACTTGGCGCCGAGCTGGATCACCAGCTTGGGGTCGTAGAGATCCTCCGGCGAGACCTGCACCAGCCCGATCGCCTTCCCCACGTCCCGCGCGGTGGTGATGATGAACTGCAGCAGGCCGCGCGCCGCCGCGGCCGACTTCGCGCGCGGGTTGAACCGCGACTCCTCGCGCATGATGGACAGGACGAGGCGCGGGTCGGCCTTGTGCTTGCCCGATTCCGCCGTGATCACGTCGTAGAAGTACCGGGGATAGAGCAGCTCCCGCACCAGGCGGGGCAGGAGCTGGGGCAAGAAGTCGTCCGGGATGTCGTCGCGCGCGACGCTCTCCGCCGCATGGATCGACGCGCGCTCGGCCAGCCCGCGGCGCAGCGCTTCCGCGCGGGCCACGCCCTGGGCCAGCGGCTGCAACCCATAGCGCGCCTGGATGAGGTCGGTGGCGTCGTCGAAGAGACCCATCGCGAGCAGGAGATCCAGGCGGTCGTGCGTCGCCGCATCGTCGCCGTCGAAGAGCGGGAAGTGGGGGTAATCGGGCGCCGGCAGCTCCACGACCTCGCGAAACGCCGGCAGCTTCTTGTAGATGTCGGACAGGCGGGCCAGCTCCACTGGCTCCTGGCCGGGAGGAGACAGCAGGACGGCATCGGTCTGGACCCGTCGCGCCGCGTCCAGGTCTCCGGCATCGAGAAGGCGTTGGACCTGGGCGGCGCGGGCGGCTACCCCCGCGCGCACGCGGGAGACGAGCGGCTCCTGGGCCAGACGGTGTCGCGCGAAGTAGGCGAAGTGGGTCGGGGTGTCGGAGCGCAGCACCTTGAGGTAGGTCGCCACCGACTGTCGGGGTTCCCGTGCCTCGAGCGCGCGCGCCGTCCAGTAGTCGATCTCGGGCACGTCCTTCTTCTCCAGCAGCTTCGGCCTCAGCCGGCCCAGCTCCGCCAGGGCAAGCGCCGGCTTGCCCCCACCGATGGCGCCGATCGCATAGGCCAGCGTGGCCTCGACCACGGCGTGGCTCTTCGGGAAGCGCGCCCGCACGGCGCGGAGGTCGGCCGCCGCCTCCGCGAACCGGCGCTTCTGGATGCGGATGCGCAGGCGCTGGGTCAACGCCGAGGATGCGCGAGTGGTCTTGCCGCCGGGAGGGATGGCGCTCGTCAGGTACTTCTCCGCGCGCGCGTCGTCGCCCAGGAGCTGGGCGCACCGCGCCGCGTTGTAGAGGAAGTTGGCCTTGGTCTCGCCGTCGCGCGCCTCCTGCGCGCCCTCGACGTAGACCTTCTCGGCGTCCTCGTAGTGCTCGCGCCCGAACTCGGCGCGGCCGATCGAGAAGAGGAGGTCGTCCCGTTTGTTCTGCAGCTGGGGCAGGGCGAGCCGGAGGACTTCGGTCGCGCGATCGAAGTGGCGCGCGTTGCGCTCGCTCTCCCCGATGAGCACGAGCTCCTCGGCCGAGAAGCGGTTGATCCATTCCAGCCGGTCGAGGGCGATGGCGACGCGCTCCGCGGCGTCGTCGGCCAGGTTGCCGCCGCGCAGGAACCGCACGCCATCCGGGATCGCCGCCTCCTCACCGCCGGCCAGGCGGGCCGCGATCACGCGGCTCTCCAGGTCGCGCTGAACGGGAGGCTCGATCGTCCCCGCGACCTTGCGGCTCAGCTCGGCCAGTGCCGCCGCGTCCCTCTTGTCGGCGAGGAACGCGATCAAGTCCTCCAGCGCCGATGGCCGGTAGGTGCCCTTCGGGAACTCGACGACGAGCGTCTCCCGCAGTTGCGCTGCTTCGCCTTTCCGGCCCTCGGCCTGCGCGACCTGCGCCGCGTAGTAGAGCGCAAGGTCGCGGAAGGCATCCCCGGGCGCCAGGAACGGCTCCAGCGCCTTGCCGCCGCCGGCCAGGTCGCCGTGCCCGATCTTGGCCCGGGCGTGGAGGTAGGCCAGCCGATAGCGCTGGTAGAGGTCGCGGTCTTGCTGGGAGATGACGTCGAGGTCGGCGTCGAGGGCGGCCCAGGCCCCACGCTCTTCGTGCTCGCGGAAGCGGGGGGTCCAGCTCTCCACGGCCAGGTCATTGGCTTGCGCGACATCGAGGCCGGCCGCGGAGCTCCCGGAGCCGCCCGCGTGGCCAGCGCGCCCTGCTGGCCGGTGCAGCCGGACGAAGGCCACCCACAGCGCAGCCGCGGCCAGGGCTCCCAGGGGGACGGCCATCCATTTCGTGTTACGGCGAAACGTCAAACCGCCTCCCCAAGAGCGCGCACCCCAGAAGTCGGAAGCGATTACCGTGCCAACGCCTCGCGGACCCGCGGGTGGACGACCTCCCCATCGCGGGTGACGAGTGTCTCCCGGACGATCTCGTCAGCGAGGTCGATCTTCAGCTCGCCCCCGGCCACGATCAAGGCCAGGAAGGTCGCCATGTTGCGGCAATAGAGCTGGCTGGCGTGCTGCGGCACCGTGGAGGGGAGGTTCACGGGCCCGAGGATGCTTACCGCCCCTCGGGTCACCGTCTCTCCGGGACGCGTCAGCTCGCAGTTGCCGCCCTGCTCCGCGGCGACGTCCACGACGACCGCCCCTGGCGGCATCGCATCCACCATTTCCGAGGTGAGGAGGATGGGCGCCTTCTTGCCCGGCACGGCGGCGGTGGTGATCACCACTTCGCTTCCGGCCACGACCTTCAGCATCGTCTCGCGTTGCCGCCGGTAGAACGATTCGTCCATCGCCCGCGCATAGCCGCCCTTGTCCTGCGCGTCCGCCGCCTCCAGGGGCAGCTCGACGAACTTGGCGCCCAGGCTCTCGACCTGCTCCTTGACCGCGGGACGCACGTCGTAGGCCTGCACGACCGCGCCGAGGCGCTTCGCGGTCGCGATGGCCTGCAGGCCCGCCACTCCGGCCCCGATCACGAAGACGCGAGCCGGAGCCAGGGTGCCGCCCGCCGTCATCAGCATGGGGAACATCTGGGGCAGCGCGCTGGCGGCCAGCAGGACCGCCTTGTAGCCGGTGATGGTCGCGGAGGAGGAGAGCACGTCCATGGCCTGGGCGCGCGTGATGCGTGGGATCAGCTCCAGCGCAAACGCGGTGATGCCGCGGGCGGCGACGGTCTGGATGCCCGCGGGGTCGCCCAGGGGGTCGAGGAGACCGACGAGCACGTGATCGCGGCCCATGCCCTCGAGGCCACCGCTCGGCGCGCCGGCCGCGCCCGCCCGCGGCCGCACCTGGAGCAGGACGCGCGCGGCCTCCAGCACCTCTGACCGGCTGCTCGCGATGCGCGCCCCCTTGTCCTTGAAGGCGCCGTCGGGGAAGCCCGCGGCCGCGCCCGCCCCGGACTCGATCACCACCTCGACCCCCGCCTTGGCCAGAAGGGGAAAGGCGGAGGGCACGACGGCGACCCGCCGCTCGCCCGGAGAGGTCTCCTTGAGCACGCCTGCGATCATGGGTTCCTAAACTACCATTTCTGCCGTACGATCCGCCGCCATGGCCACGCCTCTCGCGCCGTCCGCCACGCGCTACCGCTGGGCCGCCGCCGGCGACGTCAACGCCTTCTTCGGGCTCATGCTCGACAACGTGATGAACCTGGTCATCCTGGCCGGGATCCTCATCTACGTGTTCGGCTTCCCGGAGGATCTCGTCTACCGGCGGATGTTCCCGGGCACCGCCCTGGGCGTGATGTTCGGCGACGTCGTGTACACGTGGATGGCCTTCCGCCTCGCCAAGCGTGAGGGGCGCAGCGACGTGACCGCCATGCCCCTCGGCCTGGACGCGCCGAGCACCATCGGCATGGCCTTCACCGTGCTCGGGCCCGCGTACCTCGCGGCCAAGACGCGGATGCCCGAGCAGGAGGCGGCGATATCGGCCTGGCACGTCGGCATGGCCTGCATGATCCTGATCGGCCTCTTCAAGGTCGGGATGTCGTTCGTGGGCGGCGCCATCCAGCGCACGATGCCGGGAGCGGGGCTGCTCGGATCGCTGGCCGGGATCGGCATCGCGCTCATGGGGGTGCTCCAGCTCGGAGACATCCTCCTCGAGCCGGTGGTGGGGATGATCTCCCTGACCATCATCTTCTATGCGCTCATCGCGCGGATCCGCATGCCCTTCAACGCCCCCGGAGTGCTGGCTTCGGTCGTGGTGGGAGCGGCCGTCTACTACCTCATGCGTGCCCTGGGCGTGCTGCAGCATCCGCTGCCTCCGCCGATCCTGAGCTTCCCCATCGGCTTCCCGCGGCCGACCCTCGGCTTCATCGAAGGAATGCCGGTGGCGTTGACCCAATACATCCCGATGGCGATCCCGTTCGCGATCCTCACCGTGGTGGGCGGCATCAACGTGACGGAGAGCGCGCGCCTGGCCGGCGACGACTACCGTACGCGCGACATCCTCCTCACGGAGGCGATCGCCACCCTGATCGCCGGCGCGTGCGGCGGCGTCTCCCAGTCCACGCCCTACATCGGCCACCCCGCCTACAAGGCGATGGGCGGACGCGCGGCCTACACCCTGGCCTGCGCGCTCTTCGTGGGCCTGGGCGGCATGCTCGGCTACATCCCGCTGATGGCCAAGATCCTGCCCCTGGCCTGCCTGGCCCCGATCCTCATCTTCGTGGCCTACGACATCGTCGCGCAGTCCTTCCACGCCACGCCGCCCAGCCATGCGGCGGCGGTGTGCTTCGCGATCTTCCCGTCCGTGGCCCAGCTCCTGCGCATCACGCTCGACAAGGCCAACTCCACCGGCCTGTTCCTCCGCTCCGCGCTCGAGCCGGCGGTGGTGGCGGAGCAGGCGAAGATCCCGCTCGGCTTCGCCGACAACTTCGGCGTGTTCGTGATGCTCGCCAACGGGTTCATCCTCACCGCCATGCTCTGGGGCGCCTTCCTGGCCTTCCTGATCGACCATCGGTTCGCGGCTTCTGCGACGACCCTCGCGATTTGCTCCGCCTTGTCGTTCTTCGGCGTCATCCACTCCGTCCTTCCGACGGGCGGGATCTACCTGCCCTGGAGCGCGGCCCTCCACGGGTCCGTCGCTCCCTACCACTGGGCCGCCTCCTATGCCCTGGTGGCGGCCATGATCGTGGCCCTGGGCGCCACCCGGCGCTCCGCCGCCGCGCGCGACGACCTCGCGGCCTGATCGCCGCCTCCGCGGGGTACCATTCGTCCAGTGCGGCGGATCTTCCTGGCGGGCGCCCTCGTCCTCGGGGCCGCAGGCCTCGGCGCCTGGGTCTCCGCGCGATCCATCCAGCGGCGCGTCGCGCAGGAAGTCGAGCTCCGCGGCGCCGCCCTGGGCGTCACCATCCGCGAGGTCCGTTTCTCCTGGGTGCGGCCGCTTCGACTCCTGGGCCTCACGATGGACCGCGGCGATGGCCAGCGCCTGACCATCGAGGGCCTGGCCGTCTCCTGGAGGCTGCGCGGCGGCCACGACGCGCGTTCGCACGTGCGGCACGTCACCCTGCAAGGGGTCCGGATCGACAGAGGACCGCTGGTGGTCGAATGGCCGGAGGCCGAGCTCGATGTCCTCTCCTGGCAGGGTGGGGCGGGTGAGGAGCGCATTCACGTGCGGCAGCCTTCCGGAGGCGAGCTCCGCCTGCACGGACGCGTGGCCGGGGCCGCGCGCGAAGCCGCCCTCCTGCTCACCCGCTTCGACGTGTCCAGCGCGCGAGTGCGCTGGGCGTCGGAGCCCGTGCTGGCGCCGGGAGTCTGGACGGGCCGGTTGAGCTTCGCCCAGACCGGCGATCGGCTGGCCACCGACGCCGCTCTCTCCGCCGAGGCCCTGCGCCTGGCCCTGCCCCGTGGCCTGGCCCTTGGCAACGGCGAGTATGGCGCGCCCACGGCGGTGGCCCTGGCCTGGACGGCGTCGCGCGACGGCGGGGCGATCGACGTGCGCGACGTGGCCGCGCGCGTGGGCGGGCTGGAGCTCACCGCCCGCGGACGCTTGAATGGGCCCGGCGACGACCGCACCGTCGAGCTGGAGCTGGCCGCGCGCAGCGACCTCGGGGCCGCGCTCCAGACGACCGCCCTGCGGCTCCCCGCCGCGCTTCCGGTGGCGGCGGGAGATGCTCTCGGCACCGCGTCCTTCGACGTCGCCGTGCAGGGGCCGCTGGCGAGGCCGGCCGACCTGCGGATCGTGCCGCACCTCCGCTATGCCTCCACGCCCCAGGTCTCGGAGAAGCTTTCGTTCCTGCGCCGGCCGTTCCACTTCCACCCGCCGGACACGGAGGGCATCACGCTCGACGTGCGCGACGGGGCAGCCGACTTCATCCCGCTGTCCGAGGTGCCCCCCCTTTTCCTGCGCACGCTGCTCATCTCCGAGGACGCCGGCTTCTACGGCCATCCCGGCGTCGACGTGGCCGAGATCCCGCACGCCTGGGCCACCAACGTCGAGCGCGGCACGTCCGCGCGCGGCGCGTCCACCATCACCCAGCAGCTCGTGAAGAACCTCTTCCTCTCGAGCGACAAGAGCTACGGCCGCAAGCTGGAGGAAGTCGCCCTCGCGCTGCTCGTGGACGCGGCCGTGCCCAAGGCACGCATCCTCGAGATCTACCTGAACGTGATCGAGTGGGGGCCGAACCTCTACGGGCTCGTGCCCGCCGCGCGTCACTACTTCGGCAAGACGGTGGGCGAGCTCACCCCGCGGGAGATGGTCTTCCTCGTCTGCGTCGTCCCCAGCCCGGTGCGCTACCACCAGGCGTACGTGGCGGGGCGCGTCGGCCCCGGCATGGACCAGCTCATGGCGAACCTGCTCGCCAAGCTGCGGTCGGTGGACGCCCTTTCGGACGACGCCTATTTCGATGCGCTCACGGAGGAGCTGCGGTTCCGGCCGCAATCGGACCCGCTCGACGCCGGGGCGGCGGGCACGGACTGAGCAGGGTTTCGGACTCCCCCGCGGAGCAGGCGGCGCTCGACAACCATCGCGCAGCCGTGCAGC
>QHVP01000243.1:8230-10999 GCA_003222295.1 Acidobacteriota bacterium
AGACTCGACCGTGCCCCCCACTCGCCTGGCCTCCGCGCTGATCGTGCTCGCGTCCGTGTCCGCCGCCGCGCCCGCGCCGTCGCCCGCGCCCGCCGCCGTCCCGCCCGCGAAGACGAAGCTGGCCCTCACCTTCGACGACCTCCCCGTCCACGGTCCGCTGCCGCCGGGCACGTCCCGCGCCGACGTCGCGCGGAGCATCGTGGCCAGCCTCCGGTCCGCCAAAGCCCCGCCGACATACGGCTTCATCAACGCGAAGGGCATCCGGGACGCTCCGGAGACGGCCGAATTCCTGGAGATCTGGCGCGCCGCCGGGCACCCGCTGGGCAACCACACCTTCTCGCACATGGACCTCCACACGAACTCCGTCGAGGCCTTCGAGCAGGACGCCCTCGCCAACGAGCCGGCGCTGCGGGCGGCGATGGGCACGAGCGATTGGCACTGGTTCCGCTATCCGTACCTGCGCGAGGGGGAGACGATCGAGAAGCGGCACGCGGTCGCGGGGTTCCTGAAGGATCACGGCTATCGCGTGGCCGAAGTGACGATGAGCTTCGACGACTACGCCTACAACGAGCCCTACGCGCGCTGCCTCACCGCCAAGGATTCCGCCGGCGTCGAGTGGCTGAAGGAGAGCTACGCGGGCCGCGCCGCGGCCGCGCTCTCACGCGGGCGAGAGGAGGCGCAGCGCCTCTACGGGCACGACATCGGCCACGTCATGCTCCTGCACGTCGGCGCGTTCCAGGTGGTCATGCTCCCGAAGCTCATGGACTTGCTCCGCGAGCAGGGATTCGATCTGGTCACGCTCCCGGAGGCGCAGGCCGACCCGGCGTACTCCGCCGCCGAGGCCGACGTGCCGACGAAGAGTGGCGCGACGCTCCTGGAACGGACCCGGATGGCGCGAGGCCTCGCCCCGCCCCCCGGCACCGACGACACGTTCGCGCGGCTCGCCGCCCTCTGCCGTTAGACCTTCTTACTCGTACGCCTCCATCGCCGGGCACGAGCACACGAGGTTCCGGTCCCCGTACGTGTTGTCGATGCGCCCCACGAACGGCCAGAACTTGTGCGCGCGCAGCCAGGGCGCGGGGAACGCGGCCTCCTGGCGGCTGTAGGGGTGCGTCCACTCGTCCGCGGTCAGCTCGCGTGCCGTGTGGGGCGCATTCTTGAGCGCGTTGTCGCCGCGGTCGGCGGCGCCCTCCTCGATGGCGCGGATCTCCTCGCGGATCGCGATCAAGGCGTCGCAGAAGCGGTCCAGCTCCGCCTTGGGCTCGCTCTCCGTGGGCTCGATCATCAGCGTGCCCGCCACCGGGAACGACATGGTGGGGGCGTGGAATCCATAGTCCATGAGCCGCTTCGCGATGTCGTCCACCTCGATGTCGGCGGTCTTCTTGAAGGGCCGCACGTCCACGATGAACTCGTGCGCGACGCGCCCGCCGAGGCCCGTGAACACGACCGGGTAGTGGCTCTCCAGCCGGCGCGCCATGTAGTTCGCGCTGAGGATCGCGACCTCGCTCGCGCGGCGCAGCCCCGCCGCGCCCATGAGCGCGATGTACACCCACGGGATCACGAGGATGGCGGGGCTTCCATAGGGCGCCGCGGACACCGCCCCGACCGATTGCGGCGTCCCCAGCCCGGTGACGGGATGACCGGGGAGGAAGGGAACGAGGTGGGAGGCGACGCCGATCGGTCCCATTCCGGGGCCGCCGCCGCCGTGGGGGATGCAGAAGGTCTTGTGCAGGTTCAAGTGGCACACGTCGGCGCCGATGTCCTTCGGACGCGTGAGACCGACCTGCGCGTTCATGTTGGCCCCGTCCATGTAGACCTGGCCGCCGTGCTCGTGCACGACCTGGCACACCTCGCGGATCGTCTCCTCGAACACGCCGTACGTGGACGGGTAGGTGACCATCAGGGCGCCCAGGCGATCGCGGTTCTCCTCCGCCTTGCGGCGCAGGTCCTCGACGTCGATGTTGCCCTTCTCGTCACAGGCCACCACCACGACCTTGAACCCGGCCGTCACCGCGGAGGCGGGATTGGTGCCGTGCGCGCTCACCGGGATGAGGCACACGTCGCGCGCGGTGTCCCCTCGCGAGTGGTGGAAGGCCCGGATGACGAGCAGGCCCGCGTACTCGCCCTGCGATCCGGCGTTGGGCTGGAGCGAGACGGCGGCGAAGCCGGTGATCTCGGCCAGCCAGGCCTCGAGCTGCGTGAACAGGTCGGCGTAGCCCTTGGCCTGGTCGGCGGGGGCGAACGGATGGAGCTCCGCGAACTCGCGCCAGGTGACGGGCAGCATCTCCGAGGTCGCGTTGAGCTTCATCGTGCACGACCCCAGCGGGATCATCGAGGTCGTGAGCGAGAGGTCGCGGGCCTGCAGGCGATGGAGGTAGCGGAGCATCTCGTGCTCCGAATGGTGCCGGTTGAAGACCTCGTGGAGGAGGTAGGGACTGGTCCGCGCGAGCGGCACCGCGTACTCCTCGGCCGCGTCCTCCAGCAGGTCCTCCACCGTGAAGTCCACCGCCCGGCCCAGGGCGAACGCGTCCCAGAGGCCCCACAGGTCCTTCTCCAGGGTCGTCTCGTCGAGGCTCACGCCCAGCGATCCGTCGCCGTAGTCGCGGAGGTTGATCCGGCGCGCGCGCGCCTGAGCGAGGATGTCCGCCGCCCGCGCGCCCGCGCGCAGGCGCAAGGTGTCGAAGAAGGGCGCCGGCCCGGCCTCCAGACCGAGGCGGCGCAGGCCGGCGGCCAGGAGCGCGGTCAAGCGGTGGACACGTCGGGCGATGG
>QHVP01000244.1 GCA_003222295.1 Acidobacteriota bacterium
TCTTCTCCTTGAGCCCGCCGATCGGCAGCACGTTGCCGCGGAGGGTGATCTCGCCCGTCATGGCCACCGCACGGTGCACGGGCCGGTTCAAGAAGACGGAGATCATCGCGGTGGCGATGGTGATGCCAGCCGACGGCCCGTCCTTGGGGATCGCGCCCTCCGGCACGTGCACGTGGAGGTCGTGCGTCGCGAAGAAGTCCTCCTTGATCCCGTACTGCCGGGCGCGCGTCCGCGCGAAGGACAGCGCCGCCTGCGCGGACTCCTTCATCACGTCGCCCAGGGAGCCGGTGAGGGTCAGGCGCCCCTTGCCCTTGAAGGCGGTGGCCTCGATGAACATGACGTCGCCGCCCGAGGCCGTCCAGGCCATGCCGGTGGCGACGCCGACCTGGTCCTTCTTGAGGATCTCGTCGGGCAGGATCTTCGGCGCGCCCAGGAACTTGAACACGTTGTGGGGCGTGATGCGGATGGTCGCGGTGCGCCCCTCCGCCACTTTCCGCGCGACCTTGCGGCAGATGGAGGCGATCTCGCGCTCGACGTTGCGCAGGCCCGACTCGCGCGTGTAGCCGTTGATGATCACGCGCAGCGCCTTGTCCGTCAGCAGCAGGTGCTCGGGGGTGATGCCGTGCTCCTCGAGCTGCTTCGGGATGATGTGGCGCTTGGCGATCTCGACCTTCTCGTCCTCCGTGTAGCCGGACAGGCGGAGGACCTCCATGCGGTCGAGGAACGCGGGCTGGATGGTGTCGGTCAGGTTGGCCGTGCAGATGAACATCACGTTGGAGAGGTCGAAGGGCACGCCCAGGTAGTGGTCGCGGAAGCTGTTGTTCTGCTCGGGATCCAGCACTTCCAGCAGGGCCGAGGAGGGATCGCCGCGGTAGTCGGCGCCGATCTTGTCCACCTCGTCCATCATGAACACGGGGTTGTTCGAGCCCGCCTGCTGGATGCCCTGGATGATGCGGCCGGGCATGGAGCCCACGTACGTGCGGCGATGGCCGCGGATCTCCGCCTCGTCCTTCACGCCGCCCAGCGAGAGCCGCACGAACTTGCGGCCGAGGGCGCGCGCGATGGACTTCCCCAGCGAGGTCTTGCCGACGCCGGGCGGGCCCACGAAGCAGAGCAGCGGGCCCTTCATCTTGTCCTTGAGCTTGCGCACGGCCAGGTACTCGACGATGCGCTCCTTGATCTTCTCCAGGCCGTAGTGGTCCTCGTCCAGGATCTTCTGGGCCTCGACCAGGTCGAGGTTGTCCTTGGTCTGCTTGCCCCAGGGCAGCGTGACCATCCAGTCCAGCCAGTTGCGCAAGGTCGCCGTCTCCGCGGAATCGGGGTGCATGCGCTCGAGCTTCTTGAGCTGCCGCTCCACCTCCTCCAGGACGGGCTTGGGCATCTTGGCCTTGTGGGACTACTCCTTCAGGGAGGCGATCTCCTCCGCCAGCTCGTTGCCCTCGCCCAGCTCGCTCTGGATGGCCTTGAGCTGCTGGCGCAGGAAGAGCGAGGACTTCGAGCTCCTTGGCCATCAGCTCGTGCACGCGGCGGAGGCGCTCGACAGGGTCGATCGCCTCCAGGATCTCCTGCGCGCCCTCCACCTTGAGATCGAGGTTGCTGGCGGTGAGGTCGGCGAGCCGGCCCGGCTCCTCCATGTTGGTGGCGATGACGATGACCTCGGGCGAGATGGGCTTGCCCAGGTTGGCGGACTTCTCGAGGGCGGCCTTCACGTTGCGCATCAAGGCCTCGAGCTCGAGGCCCTTCTCGACCGGGTCCGGCTCCGAGATCGACTCGATGTGCGCCTGCAGGAAGGGATGGCCCTCCTCGAAACTCTTGATGCGCGCGCGGCCCACGCCCTGCACGAGCACGCGGATGCGGCCGTCGGGCAGCTTCAGCATGCGCATGATCAGGGCCACGGTGCCCACCGTGAACATGTCGTCGGGGCCCGGGTCCTCGTCGTCCTGCCGCTTCTGGGCCGTCAGCAGGATCATGCGGTTGTCGGCCAGGGCGGCGTCCACCGCCTTGATCGATCGCTCGCGGCTCACGTACAGCGGCACGATCATGAACGGGAAGATGACGATGTCCCGCAGGGGCAGGACGGGCAGGACCTCCGGGACCTTCGGGGTCTCCTCCTTCGTGGCGGCGGCGGGCGCGGTCGTGGGCTCGTCAGTCATGGCGTCCTCGCTCGCGTCCCTGGCTGCTCATTCCTGTTCCTCCCGCTGCACGACGATCACGGTGGCACGGCCACGGCGGTCCTTCAGCGGCGGCACGGTGACGGTGAGCAACCCGCCGGACAGGCGGGCCTCCGCGCTGCGCACGTCCACCGGCACGTCGAGGGCGACCAGGCGTGTGAAGCGGCCCTGCGGCCGCTCCATGCACAGGAAGCTGGCGCCGGCTCCCGCGGGGCGCTTCTCGCGCCGCTCACCGGTGATGACGAGGTGCCGGTCGCGGAAGGTGACGCGGAGCGAATCGGCGATGAGCCCGGGCACCTCGGCCACGATCGTGAGCTTGCCGCGGGACTCGTAGACGTCGACGCTCGGCATCCATTCACCGTCGGAGGCCGGATCGGACCGGTCCACGTCGGTCAGCCGCTCGAGGAGCTGCTGGACTTCGCGCTGCAGCAGGGCGAGGTCGAGGCGCACGGTCCGCGCGGGTCGCCGGATGACGGTCATGGGATCTCGTCCCAAGTAGATCCCAGGCCAGGGAACCGCGCAAGACGCGTCTCGAACCTCAAGCCGACGCTGGGGGGGGGTCCGCAGCGGAGGTTTAATACCGCTTCAAGACGATCAAGGTCCGGTCGTCGGTCGCCTTCGTGCCCGCCTCGAAGACCTCGAGCTCGCGCAGGATCTCGGTCTGGAGAGAGGCCGCATCGAGACCGCGGCCGCGCACCGCCACCTCTCCCAGGCGCTGATCGCCGAACTCGTCGCCCTTCGCGCTCCAGGTCTCGGTCACGCCGTCGGAGAAGATGAGGAGGGTGTCGCCCGTGCGCAGCTCGGCGACCCCTTCGCCGTAGGGCATGGAGTCGAAGAGGCCGAGCACCAT
>QHVP01000249.1:0-1247 GCA_003222295.1 Acidobacteriota bacterium
CTCGGGCGCCGCGCTCGATCGTCTTCGCGCGCATCACTGGCCCGGGAACGTTCGCGAGCTGGAGAACCTGATGGAGCGACTGCTGATCCACGGTGACGAGGGCCCGATCACGGTCGAAGAAATCGCGGAGCTATTGCCTTCGGCGGGCGTATCCGTCGTCGCGCCCGATGCGCCGATCCTATCGGCCGCGAAAGCGGCGGCCTCCGCTGCTGGTGGCTTCTCTCTGCCCGAGCAAGAACGTCGGTTCCTCGTCGAGGCGCTCGAACGTTGCCGCCAGAACCAGACCCGCGCGGCGGCTCTCCTCAAGATCAGCCGCGAGCAGCTACGGACGCGGATGAAGCGATACGGACTGCTGCCGCAGCAGTCTTCCTGACAGATCGGGTCCCACCTACTTTGCGCCGCGGGCTACCGCGGTACGAGACGTCTTTTCTTAGGAGAGCGCGCCAATGTGGAGGTGTACGACACAGCGCGCGAAAGGATCGTCATTCACGGCGAGATCTTCGAAGGCCTTGAGGAAGAGCCCACTCGGACGTTCTGGTAGGCCTGCTGCGGCCAGAAGATCATCTGAAAAGATCGCATCTCCCGAAGCCACCGATGAGCGATCGCCAGGAAGTCGGTGTCGGTGGTGACCAGGACGCGCCCGTGCTCGACGGCCCGGATCAGGAGGGACTCGTCGACCGAGTGTTCCCCGATCACGTCGATCGTTGGGACGATGTCCCAGCCTTTGTCTCGGAGACCCTGGACGAGGGGACCGGTGATGTTTCGTCAGTGATCAGCGGGAAACGACCGGGCACTAAGGCCTGGCCTTGCGGCGCAGGTATTCGGCCTTAGCGGCCTCGATTTCTTCGATGGCCCTCTCGGAGCGTCGCAGGTACTCCTCGAGCTCTTGCGGATGATCGTAGTGGTACGCGAGCGCGGCGTGCACTTCGGCCAGCGTCAGCGGCCGGGAAGAGAAATAGGTCAGCATCTCTTCCGGCTTGACTCCCTGCCCGTGGGCGATCGCGACATCCACGACGGCGATCCGTGTCCCCGCGATGCACGGCTTCCCAGCGCGGACGTCGGGCGTGCTTTCGATGTGCGGGTAGGTCGCCTTCTTCCCTGGCGTGGCCATCGTCACGCTCATTCTAACCCTCGCGACCTGCGGAGCGAGTGCCAGCCCGCGGCCGAGCGGACTCAGTGAAGCCCGGCGCGGCGCGACCCGTGCGCGAGCTGCCGGCCAGCGTGCACGGCACGTAACGCGCCGGCTC
>QHVP01000249.1:1252-2511 GCA_003222295.1 Acidobacteriota bacterium
ATCGATGTGCGCCATTTCATGCCAGATGATGGCGGCCAGCATGCACACGTGAACGGCCGAGCCCTTCTGAGCGCCCTGCAGTACGTCGCTGTTGGGGACGAGGTACACGACACGACCCCCGCGAGTGACGAAGTGGAATTGACCCGATTTCGTGGACACCCTGGGAAAGGCGTATATGGGTGTCCTCATGGCGAAGCGGAAGCGACGGGCGTTCACTCGTGAGTTCAAGGCGGAGACCGTCCGCCTCGTGTTGGAAGGCGGGAAGAGCATTTCCGAGGTCGCGCGGGACCTGGATCTGACGGAGTCGGCCCTCCGTCTTTGGGTCCACCAGGCCAAGGTGGACCGCGGCCAGGGAAGGCCTGGCGAGCTGACGACGGCCGAGCGGGAGGAGCTGCACAAGCTCCGCCGCGAGAATAAGGATCTTCGGATCGAGCGGGAGATCCTAAAAAAAGCGGCGGCCTTCTTCGCGAAGGAGAGCAAGTGAAGTTTGCTTTCATCCACGCGGAGAAGGCACGGCTTCCTACAAGGCGCTTGTGCACGGCTCTCGGCGTCTCGCGCAGCGGCTACTACGCCTGGACAAGCCGGCCACCCTCGAGCCGCGCCGTCGGCGACGCGAAACTCGTTCCTGTGATCCGCGCCTGCTATGCGAAGAGCCGTGCCACCTACGGCAGCCCACGCATTCTTCGCGATCTCCGGGCGCTCGACTATCGAGTTGGCTGCAAGCGTGTGGCGCGCCTGATGCGTCAAGAGGGCCTTTCCGCACGGCCGCCACGTCGCTACCGCGCCACGACCGATTCGAACCACACACTCCCCGTAGCACCGAACGTCGTCGCGCGACGCTTCCACGCGGATGGACCCAATCGGGTCTGGGTCACTGATATGACCTACGTGTGGACGTGGGAGGGATGGCTCTTCCTCGCCGCGATCGTCGACGTCTTCTCCACCTGCGGACCGAGCTGCCCCTCGAGGCTCTCGGCATGGCGCTCGGGATTCGTCAGCCTCAACAGGGTCTGGTCCATCATTCCGACCGTGGCTGCCAGTACGCCAGCGATCTTTACCGGTCGGAGCTCGCAGCGCGTGGGATCGTCTGCAGCATGAGCCGCGTCGGTGATTGCTGGGACAACGCGGTCGCGGAGAGCTTCTTCGCGACGCTGAAGACCGAGCTCGTCTATCGCCGTCCATGGCCGACGAAGCACGAGGTCAGAACGGCCATCCACGACTACATCGGTGCCTTCTACAATCCTCATCGTCGGCACTCG
>QHVP01000250.1 GCA_003222295.1 Acidobacteriota bacterium
TTCCGCTCCAGGGCCTCGACGTGCTTGCGGCCGGGCCCGTGGCAGGCCTCGCAGGTGATCCCGGGGATGAGCCCCTTCGGGTCGAACCGCCCGGCCACGGTCGCGGCCGTGTTGTGACAGGCGAAGCAGCGGCGCGCTTCCGCGTCGGGAATGGGCCGCGCCATCGCTTCGGCCAGGTCCTTCGGTGCGTTGATCGCGCGCGCGGGCGTGAAGTCGCCGCCGTGCCCGGAGAAGTAGCTGAGCCGCGCCTCCTGGAAGACGCCGCCCCGCTCGAAGAGGTATGTCTGGCCCACCTTGCCCGCACCAAAGGCCCAGACCAGCGGAGCGGACGACGACGACCCATCGGACGCGGTCACGGAGTAGAGACTGTGGCCGCCGCTGGTCTGGATCTCGTAGGTGTGTGTCTGGGAGCGGAAGCGGAGCGCGGGATGGTCGCGCAGCGTGGGCGCCTCCGCCGCCCGCATGGCCGTGTGCGCCATGGACGTGCCGAGCTGCGACCGCGCGTGCGAGGGGTGGCAACGCGCGCAGGCGGCGGGGCCGAGAAAGTCCGGGCGTGGCGCCATGGCCTGGGTCGGCCAGAAGCCCGGGCCCTGCACGCGGTCCGCGGTCGCCATCTGCGCCCAGGCCGCGGCGGACGCGGCGAGGACGGCCCCGCTCACCATCAGCATGGCCCGGACGGTCATGGGCGCGGCGGCGCCGGACGTCCGATGGCGGGAGCGGGAGTGCCGGTTCCTTGTTCCAGGACGACGATGCGGTTGGCGGAACCGCCCGGAAACACCTCACGATCGCCGCCCGGCCACGCCACCTCGATGCGATCGTAACGCGTGTCGTCGGCGAGCCCGAAGTGCAGGCGGGGGTCGTTCTGGGAGACGTAGCTCGAGCCTGTCTGGGCTTCGCTCGAGACGCGCCGCCCTCCGACCGACACCCCCACGCGCGCGCCCACCGCGTCGCGGTTGCACTTCACGCCGCGCAGCCGCACGAGCAGCCAGTTCTTGCGCGGGCCGACGTTCTTGAGCAGGCTCGGCGGCGCGCCCAGGTTGCTGACCACGGCCTCGAGGGAGCCGTCGTTGTCGAGGTCGGCGGTGGCCGATCCGCGCGAGGACCGCGCCTCACCGATGGCGGGCCCGGCCGCGGCCGAGATGTCCTTGAACTTCCCGCCGCCCACGTTCCAGCAGAAGAGCCGCGGCTGGTGGTACTGAAGTCCTGGCGTCTTCTCGACTTCAGGATAGACGTGGCCGTTGATCATCAGAAGGTCCTTGCGGCCGTCGTGGTCCACGTCGAGGAGGTGCACGCCCCAGCCCACGTCGTCCATGTACCCGCCTAGGCCCGACTCGAACACACGGTCCTCGAAGGTGCCGTCGCCGTTGTTGTGGTAGACGTTCGGCATGTCGTCGCTGAAGTTCGTCTTCACGATGTCGACGTGCCCGTCTTCGTCGTAATCGGCGACGGCCACCCCCATCCCGCCCTGCTCCTGGCCGTCCTGGTTCAGCGCGACTCCGGCCAGGAGGCCGATCTCCTCGAAGGTGCCGTCGCGCTTGTTGTGGTACAGCAGGCTCGGAGTGGAGTCGCAGGCGACGTACACGTCGGGGTAGCCGTCCTCGTCGAAGTCGGAGGCGACGGCGGTGAAGCCGTAGCACGACCTGGCCGCGGCGATCCCGCTGGGCACGGACACGTTGGTGAAGCGGCCGCCGCCTTCGTTGTGGAAGAGCTGATTGCGCGAGAAGGGCAGGCCGCGCGGACCGCACATCACGGGAATGCCCTTCCACAGGCAGTAGCCGCCGGAGCCCGGTTCCGGCACCTTGGTGCGATCGAACTCGAGGTAGCTGGTGACGATGAGGTCGAGCCGGCCGTCGAGGTCATAGTCGAGCCAGGAGCAGCCGGTGTCCCAGCGCGGACCCGTGGCGCGCAGGCCCGCCGCGTCCGTGGCGTCGACGAAGCGGCCGTGGCCCTCGTTGCGATAGAGCACGCTCCGGCCGTAATAGGCGACGAAGAGATCGGCATCGCCGTCGTTGTCGTAGTCGGCCGAGCAGACGCCCTGGCCCCATCCCGTACGCGCGAGGCCCGCCGCTTCCGTGACGTCCTGGAACTTCAAGTGGCCGAGGTTGCGATACAGGTGCCCGGTCGCGCGCGCGCCCGCCCCGTCACCGTCGAGGGTGGTCCCGTTGGCGAGGAAGAGGTCCATCCATCCGTCGCCGTCGAAGTCGAGGACGGCGACGCCGCTGCCCGTGGTCTCCAGGATGTACTTCTTCGCGCCCTCCCCGCCGGAGACGTTCGGCGCGGTGAGGCCGGCCTCCGCCGCGACGTCGCGGAAGTCGACGGTGATGGGGGGGAGGCGGGTTTCGATCGGCTTGATGCGACGGACGGGACGACGGGATCCCATGCCCTGATAGGCCTCGAGGGCGGCGGCGACACCGAGCAGCATGGCGAGGCCGAGCGCGACACGCGGTGACGGCGACCCGGACATGGCGCGCGCCCTCTCCCCTGGGGCCAGCTACGCCGGGCGCAGGTCCGTCCGGGTCAGGGGGAGCGTGCGGACGCGCTTGCCCGTGGCCGCGAAGATGGCGTTGCACAGCGCCGGGATCGCCGGGGGCAGCCCGGGCTCGCCGAGGCCGGTGGGGGAGTGGTCGGTGTCCTTGAAGTGGACCTCCACCGGGAAGGACTCGGGCATGCGCAGCAGCGGGTAGTCGTTGAAGTTGCCCTGCTTCGCGTGCCCGCCCTCGATCGTGATCTCCTGGTGCAGGGCCTCGCTCACCCCGTCGATGACCGAGCCCTGGATCTGGTTGATGGCGCCGCTGGGATTGATGATGGGACGGCCCACGTCGCCCGCCACCCAGAACTTGCCCACCTTCACCTTGCCCGCGGTGTCGACGCTGACCTCCGCGACCTCGGCGAAGTAGCCGGCGTGGCTGTAATGGAAGGCGATGCCGAGGCCGGTCCCCTTGGGCACCTTGCGTCCCCAGCCCGACTTCTCCGCNNCGGGTTGGTGACGATGCGCGGCTCACCGAGGAGGTCGAAACGGAGCTGCACGGGGTCCTTGCCTGCCGCCACCGCGATCTCGTCGAGGAAGGACTGGAAGACGAATGCGAGGCCGTTGCTGCCCGGCGCGCGCAGGGGGCCGGTGGGAATCCCGAACGGCATGATGTTCGTCTCCAGGCGCAGGTTCGGGACGAAGCGGGCGGGGAACTCGGTGTCGTTGAGCCCGGCGCCGCTGGCGAACGTCTCGCCGTCGCCGAAGGTCACGAACCGGTTCTTCCAGGCCACGATCTTGCCCGACCCGTCCACCGCCGCCTTCAGGAAGTGGAAGCCGGCCGGCCGGTAGAAGTCGTGGTGCATGTCGTCTTCACGCGTCCACACCAGCTTCACCGGCACTCCCGCCTGCTTCGAAATGGCGGCCGCCTCCGCCATGAAGTCGTTGCGGAGCCGCCGCCCGAAGCCGCCGCCGATGCGCGTCATGTGGATGGTGATCGCGTCTTCCGGGATCTGCAGCGTGGCCGCCACGAGCTTTCTTCCGGGCTGCGGGAGCTGGGTCGGGGCCCAGAACTCCACCTTGCCATCCTTGTAGTGCGCGGTGCAGTTCTGCGGCTCCAACGG
>QHVP01000251.1:0-23423 GCA_003222295.1 Acidobacteriota bacterium
TTCCTCAACACCGGCGTCAACAACGGCGCGCCCTCGTGGCCGGACCGGATCGGCGACGGCCGGCTCGACCATCCGACCGCCGATCTGTGGTTCGACCCGACCGCCTTCGTGGCGCCGGCGCCCAACCACTACGGGACGTCAGGCCGCGGCGTGCTCTACGCCCCAGGCACGCAGACGGTGGACGTGTCGCTGTCACGCACGTTCCCGATCAACCGCTTCCGCGTCCAGTTCCGCGCCGACGCCTTCAACCTCTTCAACACACCCCAGTTCGGCTTCCCGAACCAGAACATCGGCTCGCCGACGGTCGGCAAGATCACCACGACCATTGGCGACAACCGCTCGATGCAGTTCGCGCTCAAGCTGGACTTCTAAGGGCCCTCAACCTCGCGGAGATCGCTGCCTCGAGAACCAAGGCAGTAGATGTGAGGTCAACAACCTCCGCGGCCAGAGGCATGTCACGCGGCCGATCTATCGGCGCCGGGCGGCGTTCTTGCCTTTGCCTTTCAGCGCCACCGGCTTCATGGGCTTGCGCGTAGCGCCTGCTTTCACCGCGCCCTTCGTGGTCCGGTTCGTCGCCGGCTTCCGCACCGCCTCCTTCCTGCCCGCCCCGGTGGCTCCGCCCTTTCCGGCCGGGCCCTTCACGCCCGCTCCCTTCTTCGAGCTACCTCGCGCGCTGCGGGTTCCCGGCGGCTTCGGCGCGGTGCCCTTGTTGCCTGCCACTTTCTTGGCGCGGACCGTGCTCCCCCTGGCCGCTGAAAGCCTCTTGGCGGCAGAGGTGTCGTCCATCGTTTCGTCCGGCGAATCCGTCAGCGTCTCGTCCTCCATCAGATCAACCTCCTCCGGATTCTCCACGTGACCTTGGGTGACTCGGAAGCTTACAGCTTACGCGAAGCATCCTCCGGTGCCCCATGCGCGGCTCTCAGCGCATCCCGGAGACCACTTCAATGGGCATTCACGGGATCGTGGGTTCGATCCGCCGTCACCCCCGCAATCCGCTAAGACCAGGGCGCTCCCTCGTACGCATGCGTTTGATCGGCCGCTGGGGGATCAGGTACGATATCGTTTCTGCCTTGGGCCGCTAGCTCAGCTGGGAGAGCGCCTGGTTCGCAATCAGGTCGACACCTTCTCCCTGTCCTTCAACGGAACAGAGACTTAGTCATCGCTTGAGCGATCTCAAGGTCGTTGTTGGTTCACTCCTGGTTCACCAGCCAGGTGAGTTTGGGTTCGCGTCCGCGTCGATCGATCGTTGCGTAACTCACGACCGGGACTCTCGGTCCATCGGAACCGCAACCAGCGACCTGGACGCCGTCATGGATCCGATTGCAACACGTGACGGGTGGCCGATCCATTGAACGAAGGTAGGGGGTGGCGCCCCGCGGCCAACGTCAACCATCCGTGGAGAGAAGCAGAGCGGGGATCAACGCCAGGGTGAAACTCAGGAGGCGCAAGTCACTCACTCTGGGGTCAGCGTCACTGCGAACGCCGGTTCGCCCGAATTACCTGCTCGACGGTCCGCGGAGGGCGGCGTCGGTTGGTACTCGGACCCTTTTGGGGTTATGGTACGCGCCTATTCTGACGCACCTGCCGCACTCGGGGGCGTCCAAGGTGGAAAGCTGAGCGGAGAACAGAGACGCCTGGCCGCGAGCGGCCGGCAGGAGGCTTGGGCGATCCGCGCGCCCAGAGTCTCGGCGGTGAGGTGGAGAGGAGCACGCGACCTTGACAGCGCTGGGCCGGATCGTATAAACGGTAGGTTCCTACCGCGTCCGCATCCGGTCCAACGGCCTTCCCAGTCGGCCCCTCCCGGGGAAGCCGCCAGTCGCGACGGGCAGCGCTACAGGAATGGCAGAGGACGTAAGACGCCGATGAGGGCAAGGATCGTCGAAAGGAGGGGCGCCGATCGGCGGCATGGACCCGCTCGATGACCATTTTCCGGTGACGCAGCCTCATGGGCCGCGGCGTGCACGCGGCGCGCTCTCGTCCGCCCTCCTCCTCTGGATCACCACGGCAGGCATATGTCTCGCCTCGCAGAAGGCAGCGGAAAAACCAGCGCAGGACACCCGGGGCGAGAGCCCGGCCACGGACAACGTCGCTGCCCCGCAAACGGCGGAAGACTACCTGATCTCTCCAGGCGACATCCTCCGCATCAACGTTTGGAAGGAACCGGAACTGACGACGGAAGTCTTCGTCCGCCTGGACGGAAGGGTGACGGTCCCGCTCCTCGGCGACATTGAGGCCGCCGGGCGTTCACCGAACCATCTCGCTTCCGAGATCCAGGCCAAGCTCGCCCGCTTTCTCGAGGTTCCACCGCAGGTGACGGTGACGGTCTCACAAGCGGTGAGCGCGCGGTTCTTCATCCTGGGAGAGGTCGCCCGTTCGGGCGCCTATCCGCTGCAGACGCGGACGACCGTCCTCCAGGCGCTCTCGCTGGCCGGAGGGTTCGGCCAGTTCGCCAAACGCGAACGGATTCTCGTGATTCGTGAGCACAAAGGAAAGAAAAGCGCTTTGCGCCTGAACTACTCGGAGATCGAGACGGGTGGAGGTCTCGATCAGAACATCGCCCTCGAGGCGGGCGACGTCATTCTCGTGCCGTGAGCACTCCCGTGCGCGCCGCCCGCGACCGTACCGCCGCGCCGAAGTCGTTCGTGATCGACGCGTTCCCCGAGAGCGCGTTTCGCCATCTCGAGCGGGACGTCCTCGTGTGCATCGACGTCATGGAATCGAGCACGACGCTGGTCACCGCGGTTGCGCAGGGCCGGCGAGCGATCGTGGCCGCCAGCGTCCTCGAGGCAGAGCAGTTGGCGGCCGCTCTCGAGCGACCGCTGATCGCCGGCGCGAGGGTGGCCGGGGGTTCGCCGTTCGAGATCGAAGACAGCCCCTCGAGCGTCGCCTCACAGCGGGATGCGGCTCGACCGCTCGTCCTCGTATCACCTCCGGGCACGGACCTCATCGTGAACGCGGCGGCCGCGCCGGCGGTCCTCGTCGCCTGCTTTCGAAACCTCGCCGCCACCGCCGATTACGTGGCGCGGCACTTCGCCCACGTCGCCCTCCTCGTCGCCGGATGCCGTGACGAGCTCAGCTCGGAGGACCTCATCGCTTCGGCGAGGATCGCCGCCGCCCTTGCTGCGCGCGGGTTCGAGGCGGAGGACCTGCGCACGTCGGACATAACCCAGCGCTGGAGCGCGGTTGAGCCTTCCCTGGCCGCGTGGGGGAACAGTGCGGCCCGCCTCCGTCAACGGGGACGTGATGACGACCTCGACCTGATCCTCGGCCACGTGGACGACGTTCCATTTGCTTGCCTCTACCGCCAGCACGAGCTCTGGACACCGGAGCGGGCGCGTCTCGCGGCCGAGCCATGGCCGGAGGCGATGGTGACGCCATGACACCGGTCGACCCCGCCGAGAAGATCCTCTCCCTGGAAGGGCTAGATTTCGTCGACCACCCCTTCGAGTGGAGGACGATCGCCGATCCCCTTCTGGCCAGCGCGCTGGCTCCGGGATCGACGTTCTTCGAGCAGTTCCGCGTCCTGCGTGCGAAGGTCAAGATCATCGCCGCGGAGGTGCCCTTCCGCTGCATCGGCATCCTGGGCGCAATCGCCGACGAGGGAACGACGACGGTGGCCCTCGGGCTCGCCCTCAGCCTGGCCGAAGAGCGCCGCCGCGTATTGCTCGTCGAGGCGACCCTGCGCAACCCCGTTGTCGTGGCCATGCTCGGCCTCCCGCCCAACGGCGGCCTGAGCAACTGGCTGCGTGCAGATGGGCTGCGCCCCGTGTCCGTTCGCCGTGTGGACCCGTGGGGTCTGCGCATCCTTCCCGGCGGGGGCCGCGTCGGCTCCCCCGCCGACCTCCTGGGCTCCGACCGGATGTTGAAGCTGATCGAGGTCGCGAGGCGTTCATTCGATTACGTGATCGTCGACTGTCCGCCCGTGGTGCCGGCGGCGGACTCGCTCGTGCTGCAGGAGCTCATCGACGGCGCGCTCCTGGTGGTCCGGGCCCGCCACAGCTTCCGCGAGACGGTCCTCACCGCGTACGGCCACCTCAAGCCGAACCTCGTACAGGGCATAGTCTTCAACGACCAGCGTGCGATCTTCACCCGTCGGCTCGGCCGCTAGGACCGCTCCCGATGACGCGACCGTTGGAGTGGGCGTGAGCGGGGCTCCACTCTCCGGCCGCCGCTGGACGATCCTCGTCCTGGTCGAGCCCGTCCTGCTGACGCTGGCGGCCGCGGTCGCTCTCGCCGTGCGCGTGCGCGATCAGGGAAACGTGGACTACGGCATGCTCGCCACGCGAGTCGCCGTCGCCGTGCTCGTACTCCAGCTCGCCTTCTATTACGGCGACGTGTACGGCGTGGAGGCTCTCCGCAGCCGCACCGTCCGTCCTCCGGCTCGAACCGCGCGTGGTTCTCGTCTTCGTGCCGGTGACCTTCTTGACCGTCGTGACCTGGCACAGCGTGCACCGGTGGGTAGGCGGGCAGGAGGCCCTCGCCGATGCAACGCTCATACTGGGTACGGGGCCCGGCGCCTAGCAGATCGCGCGCGAAATGTTGAGCCGCGCTCCGCTCGGATACAACATCGTCGGCTTCCTGGGCGAGCACGCCGCCGAGGTCGGACGGTCCATCGGAAGCCCCTCCGTGATCGGGACGATCGACGACTTGTTTTGGATCGTCGGATCGCGTGGCGTCACCCGCATCGTCGTGGCCCTCGAAGACCGGCGGGGGCGCCTTCCCATCGAGGACCTCCTGCGCTGCCGCGTGTCCGGAGTGCAGGTGGAGGACGCGCCGAGCTTCTACGAGAAACTCACGGGGAAGATCCTTCTCAGCGACCTGCGCCCGAGTTGGCTCGTCTTCTCGCCCGGCTTCAGCCGACCTCGCCGGCTGATGCGCGCGTCCAAGCGCGTCTTCGAGTTCGTCCTCGCCCTGGGGCTGCTCGCCGTCACCGCGCCCCTGCTCGCCTTGCTGGCTCTCGCCATCCGTCTCGACAGTCGGGGCGCGGCTCTTTACCGCCAGACGCGCGTCGGCGAACGGGGACGCACATTCAACCTGTACAAGTTGCGCACCATGCGTCAGGATGCAGAGGCAGGGACGGGTCCCGTCTGGGCGGCTCCGCAGAGGGATGCGCGCGTGACGCGGCTAGGACGAGTACTCCGCACCCTTCGCCTGGATGAGCTGCCCCAACTCCTCAACGTCCTCCGGGGAGAGATGAGCTTCGTGGGGCCGCGACCGGAGCGGCCGCACTTCGTCGAGCAACTCCGCAAGGTGATTCCGTACTACGACGAGCGGCATTCGGCGCGGCCGGGTATCACGGGATGGGCGCAGGTGAAGTTCGGCTATGGCTCGACGATCGAGGACAGCGAGCGGAAGCTCCAGTTCGACCTGTACTACATAAAGAACATGTCGCTCCTGCTGGACCTCGCGATCCTGGTCGACACACTCAAGGTGATGGTCGTCGGACGGGGAGCGCGCTGACGTGCGAACGGGAATGGGCGTGAAGGCGTCGTTGAAGCTGGCCATGGCCTGGGGACTCCTCCGCTCCGGCGCCCTGTCGCTGCATCGGACGGGGTTCGAGCGGGGGCGCGCCATCATCCTCTTCTACCATCGGATCAACGACGCGGCCGACCCCTTCTTTCCCGCGACGCCGGCCCGGCGCTTCACGGAACAAGTCGAGTATCTCGCGCGCCGCTACCGCATCGAGCCGCTGGATTCGGTGTTGGTGTGGCTGAAGGAAGGGGCCCCGGGGCCGCCCAGGCTCGCGATTACGATCGACGACGGATATCGGGACACCCACGACATCGTCCTCCCGGAGCTGGAGCGCATCGGAACGCCGGCGACGCTGTTCCTGAGCACCGCTCCTCCCGAGACCGGGCGACCTCTCTGGACAGATCGTCTACGCAACGTGTTCAAGCACGCCCGGGAGCCCGTGGTCGAGCTGCCGGCCCTGGGGCTCACCTTGGCCCTCTCCTCCGAGGAGGCTCGGCTCGCGTCCCTCTCCGTCGTGATGCCGCTGCTGAAGCGCTCGCCCCCGGCGCGCATCGCCGCCGTCCTCGGGGAGCTCGAGGGACGGCTCGGATGCGGCGCCGCGCCGCCGACGGCGCTCGACTGGGACCAGGTCCGTCGTCTCGCGCGCCACGTCTTTTCGCTCGGCGCCCACACCCATAACCACTACATGCTCTCCCACCTCGATGACGCCGAGATCGCGTACGAAATCGAGACCTCTGTGCGCCTCATCCGGGAGCGAGCGGGCGCCGCCGTCACCTCGTTCGCCTATCCGAACGGAGAGGCCGCCGACTACGATCAGCGCGCGATCGACGTTCTCCGCCGCCTCGGCGTGCACTCCGCGGTCACGGCCCGTCCCGGGTTCGCCTGCCCCGGGCAGGACCCCCACGAGCTCAGGCGGATCTCCGGCAACGATCCCGCCCTGGCCATCTTCGCGACGCGCGTGGCGGGCCTCACCCCCGAGATGGGGCGGGCTTCGCGATGAGGGTCGCGGACGCGCCGGGGCCCGGGCACACGCGCATCCGCTCGGCGATCCGAAAGCCCTTGCGGCGTACCATCGCCCGGCTGACGCGCTTGACCGCCCCATCGACGGGCGTGGCGCTCCGCATCCTGACCTACCATCGCGTGAACGACCGCCATCCGCACGACCGCCTCACGGTGAGTCGATCCGAGTTCGTCGCGCAGATGAAGGAGCTCCGCGCGACGCGAACCGTGATTCCGCTCGAGGACGCTCTGGCGGGCCTGCGCGGGGAGGGCCCGCTGGGGGAGCGACGCGTCGCCATCACGTTCGACGACGGCTACCGCGACAATTTCCATTGCGCGCTGCCGATCCTGGGCGAGTTCGGCTTCCCCGCCACCTTCTTCGTCGCCACCGGATTCATCGGGACCCCGTCCACCTTCGACCGCTATCGCGGGTGTTGCGAGGAGGATGGCATGCTCGACTGGGCGCAGGTGGCCGAGATGCACGCGCACGGACATGCCATCGGCGGCCACGGCCGCGATCACCTGGAGCTGGCTGGGCTCCCGGCGCGTGAGGCGCAGGAGGAGATCGAGGGCTCTCGGCACGACATCGAGGCGGGCACGGGCACCCGGGCCACCCTCTTCTGCTATCCACGCGGCAGCGAGACGCCCGGCGTGCGCGCCCTCGTTGCGGGCGCGGGGTTCGTGGCCGCGTGCACCGTGCGTCCAGGAAGCAACTCCGCGGGCGCCGATCTCTTCGGACTGCGCCGGACCGAGATTTCCGGTGACGACGACCTGGCGGATTTCCGGCTCAAGCTCGATGGCGCGTTCGACGGCTGGCACCGACTGGTGCAGCGGGCGCGCGCATGGACTCGCGCGTGAGCCGGCGCGAAACGGCCTCCCGAGCCACCATCCTCACGTATCACCGCCTGAGCGCGAAACCCTTCGAGGCGGCCGAAGGCGATTACGTCATCTCGCCGGAGGCATTCGCCGCGCAGATAGACCTTCTCGCCGCCGAAGGCGGGAGGGTCGTGGGCCTGGACGCGCTCCTCGGCGGACAGTGCGCGCAGCGGTCGGTCGTCTTGACCTTCGACGACGGAAGCGACACCGACCTCGATGTCGCCCTGCCCATCCTGCGAAATGCGGGCTTCCCGGCCGCGTTCTTCGTTGATCCCGCACGAATCGACCGCAAGAACTATCTGAATTGGAGCCAGCTCGCGCAGCTCGTCGACGCGGGCATGCTCGTGGGCTCCCACGGGTTGCCCCACCGGTTCATGGACGGCCTCAGCGATGCCGAGGTCGCCGAGCGGCTCCAAGGCTCGAAGTGGGCGCTCGAGAAGGGACTGGGTATCGCGGTCGACACCCTGTCGCTTCCCGGAAGCAGCGGCGGCGCGCGCGTGGTCAGACTCGCGCGCGAAGCCGGATATCGCGTCATTCTCGGCCCTCACCCGGGACTCGTCTCCCCTCGGTCGCTTCCGCCCGTCCTTCCCCGCTTCACCCTCCGCCGACAGCACGACCTCGCCGCCTTCCGCGGGCTCGTCGAGCAGCGGGCGAAGGTGCGCCTCGCGCTGAGCCTCCGCTACAAGGCGACCCGCGTGGCCCGAGCCGCCATCGACTCGCGGTCCTACGAACGCCTGCGGCTCGAATGGCTTTTCCTCCTGCGGGCACGAATACCTGTCGCACCCGACGCGCCGGAAGCGACGATAGCGGTCGCGACTCCGGCGAGCGTCCCGCCGGCGACGGCTCCTCCACGGCAGCGGCCGTCGGTCGTTTTCGTATTCTCGAAGTTCCCGGTCTACGACGAAGCCTTCCTGCATCGGGAACTGGCCGCCATCGCCGCCCGGATACCGGTGGCCATCTTCTCGCTGAAGAGATCGCGGGAGACGATCCTTCACGACGAGGTAAAAAGTCTCTCCGCGTCCGTGGTGTCGCCTCCCTTCATGCTCTGGCCGGACTTCTGGCGTGCCCAGATCACAGTGCCGGCGCGTGACCCCCGACCCTACGCCACCGCCCTCCTGCGTTTGATTCGCGGCAACCTGAAGACCCCTTTCCGCCTGCTCAAGACACTCGTCTGCTTTCCGATGGCCGTATACCTGGCCTGGTGGGTCCGTCGCCACGACGTGGGGCGGATCCATGCCGCCTGGGCCACCTACCCCGCGTCGGTGGCGATGGTCGCGTCCGAGATCACCGGCATTCCCTTCAGCTTCTCGGGTCACGCCCACGACCTGTACTTCAACCCAACGCAACTGCGGGAGAAGGTGCGCCGCGCCGCTTTCGTCACTACGTGCACGGCGTCCAACCGATCCTACCTCCGCGGCCTCGCGCCGGAGGTCGCCCGCGAACGGATCCTCCTCGTCCATCATGGAGTGGCCCTCGAGCGGTTCGCCGCCTCCAAGCCCACGAGCGGACCGTTGGAGATCCTCTCCGTGGCCACGCTGAATCCGCACAAGGGACTCGCGTACTTCGTGGATGCGCTCGCGCGTCTGCGGGACCTCGGCGTCGACTTCCGCGCCACCATCGTCGGCGGCGGGCCCCTCGAGGAGGCGCTGAGGCGCCGCATCCGGGCGCGAGACCTCACGGCCTGGGTGAACATGACCGGTCCTCTCGAGCAAAGCGACATCCTTCCGCTCTACCACCGGGCGGGAGTATTCGTGCTGATGGCCCAACCCGAGTGGCACTGGGGCATCGCCAACGTGATCATCGAGGCCCTCGCCGCGCGCGCGGCGGTGATCACGACGCGCTTCGGGTCCGTCGAGGAGCTCATCCGAGACGGAGACACGGGGACGCTCGTCGGCCCCAAGGACGTGGACGGCCTCGTGGAGGCCATCCGCCGCCTGGCCGCTGACCCGGGTGAACGCGCGCGGCTGGCCGAGGCCGGACACCGGGTCGTGGCCCACGAGTTCGACCTGCCCACGTCGGTCTCCGAATACGTGACTCGCTTCCGCACTCCTTCGGCCGTCGCCACGGGCGCCCCCCGCCCGCCCATCCGCGTCCTCTTCGTGATCGACAAGCTCCAGCAGGCGGGGACCCAGATTCACGTCAAGCGCCTGATCGCGGGACTCGATCGCCGCGAGTTCCAGGCACATGTGTGCTGTCTGCTGGCGGCGGGACCCGTGGCGGACGAGATTCGGACCTGGGGTGTTCCCGTGGAAGTCCTCGGCCTTCGGACCATCTACGGCCCGCGGGCCTGGACCGGCCTGCGCCGCCTCGCTCTCCTCTGCCGCGAGCAGCGCATCGACATCCTCCACACCTACCTCGTCAGCGCGAACCTCTACGGGACGCTCGCGGGCCGGATCGCGCGCGTGCCCGTGCTGATCACGTCACGCCGAGATACCGGCTTCTCGCGCAATTGGCGCTTGAGGGCGGCGGAAGAGTGGCTGGTCAACCCGCTCGTCGACTGCGTGACGGCGGCCAGCCCGGCCGTCGCCGCCGCCGCGCGACGCGAGCGGGGCCTCCACAACGGGAAGGTCGTGACCATCGGCAACGGCCTCGACGTCGCGGAGTGGGATCCCAGGCGCTACCCCCGCGCGGCCGCCCGGGATGAATGGGGCCTCACCGACGGGGAGACCGCGATCGGAGTGGTGGGCCACCTCTCCCCCGTCAAGGGTCATGCCGATCTTCTCCATGCGGCGGCCAGCGTCGCACGCGCGAACGCGCGCGCGCGCTTCTTCGTCGTGGGAGACGGTCCGCTGCGTCGTGCGCTCGAAGGCCTGGTCGAATCCCTGGGTCTGACCGGACGCGTGACGTTCACCGGCATCCGTCCGGACGTCGCGCGTCTGCTCTCCATGCTCGACATCCTCGTCGTGCCCTCCCACACGGAAGGGATGTCCAACGCGCTTCTGGAAGGCATGGCCATGGGCAAGGCGGTCGTGGCGACGGCGGTGGATGGCAACCTGGACGTGGTGCGCGACGGCGCCACCGGACTCCTCGTTCCCCCACGTGACCCCGCCGTCCTCGCCGCCACTCTCTTGCGCCTGATCGAGCGGCCGGAGGAGGCGCGCACCCTCGGGCGCGCGGCGCGGGCGTGGGCGGAAGAGGCGTTCACCGTGCAGGCGATGGTGGCTCGCCATCAGGAGCTCTACCGTGACCTCATCGCCCGCTGAGAAAATCAACGTCCTCTACGTCATCTGGTCGCTGCAGACGGGAGGGGCGGAGCGGGTGGTGGCCGAGCTCGCCCGCGGCCTCGATCGCGCGCGCTTCCGGCCGATGGTCTGCTGCCTCAACTTCAAGGGCCGTCTGGCCGACGAGCTCGAGGCCGAGGGCATCCCCGTCGTCGCCCTCGACAAGAAGCCCAAGCTGGACCCGGGAGTGGTCTTGAAACTCGTCCGCCTGATGCGCCGCGAGCGCATCGACGTCGTGCACACGCACCTCTGGACGTCGAGCTTCTGGGGCCGCGTCGCCGCCCGCATCGCCGGCGTACCCGTGGTCGTCGTGACCGAGCACAACCTGGATCTGTGGAGACGCCGCCCCCATTTCCTTTCCGATCGCCTGCTCGCCCGGTGGACTCATCGGTGGATCTTCGTGTCCCGCGAAGTGGAGGCGTTCTATCGGAAGCGTCTTCCCGATCGCGCGCGCGACTTCACCGTCGTCCACAATGGAGTGGACCTCGCGGATATCGGTCCCGCCGACGCGACTCCGCCGGAGCGGGTCCGGGAGCAGATGGGCCTTCCCCCGGACCGGCGGGTGGTCGGCGTCGTGGGACGGCTCGAGGAGCGCAAGGGTCATCGCTTCTTCCTCGAGGCCATGCGGTCCCTGCTCGATGATGGGCTGGCCGTCGTCGGCCTCGTCGTCGGCGAGGGGAAAGAAATGGCGGCGCTGGCCGCGCGCCAGGAGGCGCTCGGGCTCGAGGAGGGAGTCAAGCTCGTCGGGTACTGGGCGGATCTCCGCGCGGCGCTGTCCGTCATCGACGTGTTCGTCCTGCCCTCCTTGATGGAGGGACATCCGATCGCGCTTCTCGAGGCCATGGCGGCGGGGAAGGCGGTCGTGGCCACGAACGTCGGCGGCAACGGCGAAGCGGTCGAGGACGGCGTCACCGGGCTTCTCGTTCCTCCCGGAGACGCGGGGGCGCTCGCGGAGGCGATGCGCGTCCTCTTGCGCGATCCCTCGCGCGCGGCCCGGATGGGACGAGCGGCCCAGGCGGCGGTCCGGGAGCGCTTCAGCCTCCAGGCGGCGGTGCGCGCCAACGAAGCGGTGTATCTCGGCTGCTTCGAGGGCACGGGGAAGGGGGCCCGCCATGTCGCCTGAGACCGTCCTCGTGACCGGCGGCGCGGGATTCATCGGCTCGGCGCTGTGCCACGCTCTGGTCGCGGGGGGGCGGCGCGTGATCGTTTTCGACGACCTGTCCTTCGGGCGCGCCGACCTCCTGCCCGCAGTGAACGGTCGGTGCGTGCTCTTGCCCGGCGACCTGCGCGCCGCGGACCGCGTGGCCGACGTCGTCCGGGAGTTCCGGCCGCGCCGGGTCTACCACCTCGGAGCCATCCACTTCATCCCCTACTGCAACGCGCATCCCGAGGACACGCTCGAGATCAACGTCAACGGCACCCGCAACGTCCTCGCCGCCTGCCGCGAGTTCCCCCCCGACGTGTTGGTGCTCGCCTCCACCGCCGCCGTCTACCCGGTGGCCGAGGGCCCGATCACGGAGGACGAGCCGCCCGCGCCGATCGACGTGTACGGCCGCACCAAGCTCCTGGCCGAAGACCTTTGCCGCGCCTTCCAGGGCGAGACGGGAGTGCCGACGGTACTGGCCCGCTTTTTCAACGCGTTCGGCCCGCACGAGACGAATCCACACCTCGTCCCCGACATCCTCCTGCAGCTCCGAACGGGCTCCGACGTCCTCCGCCTGGGAAACCTGGAGCCCGTGCGCGACTACGTGCACGTCACGGACCTCGTGGCGGCGCTAATCGGCCTCGGCGATGGGTTCCGCGGAGGGCTCGACGCGTTCAACGTCGGCTCCGGGCGCGGCCGGTCGGTGCGGGAGGTCGTCGAGGCATTCGCCGCGGCCATGGGGCGAACGCTGAGGATCGTGCAGGACCCGGACCGGCTGCGGCGGACCGACCGCCCGGCGCTCGTGTCCGACATCGCCAAGATCGCGCGGACCACGGGATGGCGGCCGAAGGTGGCGTTCGAAACCGGCATCGCCCAGCTCCTGGCGGACCTCGGGCGGGCCGGCGGCTGACCGGGTCGCCCGACCGATTGTCTACCGCCACCGTGTTCAGCGCGCGAACGTGATCCTCGTCGCGCCGGCGGCGAGCACGTCGCCGACGTCGAACCGGTTGTCCGCGAGAGTGCCCGGGCGCACCGCGGCCATGATCAGTAAATAGGTTCCGGGAACGTCATTGCCGTTCCAGGGCCGCGTGTAGAACGTCGGCGCGGTCGCGTCGAAGGAAGGCCGCAGGTCGAGGCGCGAGACCAGGGGCACGAGAGCGGAGGGCTGGGCCAGCTGCCCGGCCAGGACCCCCGCCGGCGTGAAATCCAGGACCTGGTTCCCATCCGGCGAGACCTGGAGGACATAGAGGTCCGCCGTCTCCGGCCATCCGAAGCTGGTCAAGCGCAGGGAGACCGTCATCGTCGAGCCGGCGACGTAGGTCGCGCTGTTCGTCGTGACGGACATCTGGATCGGCTGGTAGGCGGGCAACTCGAGCACGTAGCTGTCCACGGTCGCGCCGTTGCCCCAATCGCTCGCGAACACCGCGCGCGTGCCGCTGGGGCTGGCCACGACGTGGGGCTCCGCCCAGTAGCTGTTCCGCAGCCGCGTGTTGTTGTCGCCCCAGCTCCGGTGGTGGGCGGCCCGGCACACCGTTCCCGTGTTCGTGTCCGCGAGGACGAGCTCATTGTCGAGGACGCCCCGGCCCGCCGGGTCTCCGACGATGGACAGGAATGTCCAGCCCGGCTGCCGGTAGGCGAGGGTCGACACGTGGGTGCCGGAAGGCGGGTAGGGGAATCCGGTGGCGGGCCCGACCACGACCCGCGATTGGCCGTCGACGAGGTCGAAGGTCACGAGGGAGCCGATGCCGCTGCCCGCCGGGCCCGGATCGTAGGCCACGCTGTTGTAGGTGTCGTGGCCGACGAGGTTGCGGCCGAGCGCGGCGTGGTCGAACGGGTTGGCGAGGTCGAGGCGTCGGAGGGGGCGCAGGGCCAGGTCCAGCACGTTCCCCGCGACCACGGCGAGAGTGCCGCTGGGCGCCACCTGGGGCGGATCCCCCGCCGTGGCCGCGGTGGCGGCCATGGTGTCGGTGGCGATGCGATAAAGGAACGACTGGTTGCCGCACGCGAGGCCGATCGCGCTCGAGTCCCAGGCCATGAACATGGGGTCGGAGCCCGCGGTCA
This sequence comes from Acidobacteriota bacterium, assembly GCA_003222295.1. GTDB lineage: Bacteria > Acidobacteriota > Vicinamibacteria > Fen-336 > Fen-336 > AA29. The sequence goes on from QHVP01000251.1 coordinate 13,774, forward strand.
GCGAGTCGGTACAGGACCCGAACGTATGGACGGTGTCCTGCGCTCCCGTGGCGACGTGATAGCGCACGAGCCGGTTCCCGGTCGGAAAGAAGAATACGTCGGGATCGGAGGTATGCCAGTACACCTGCTCGATGTCGGCGGGCGCGATCGGCAGGGCGCGGATGAACGCGTAGGTCCGTCCGTCGTAGAGTTCGTGCCCCCGCCCGACGTGATAAAGGATCATCTTCGACTCGTCGGCGTTCCAGGCCGACGTCGTGGAGTACATGGGCTTGATGACGGCGTCTCCGGAGGCGGGACCCACGGCGGTGATCCGTCGGATGCGGGTCCCGAACTCGGGATCGACGACCGTCTTGCCGAGCGCGGGCTTGGCGAGGGGGGTCGAGGCGTGGGGCGCTCGGTCACCGATGAGGCCCTGACAGAGGTCGGCCCCGGCGGCGGGCATGGGGAGGAGAGCGACGGCGACGCTCGCGGCGGCGAGCGCAGCGAGAACAGAGCGGCCCTTCGTGAGCATGGGCGGAGCGCACCTTTCGCCCGGACCGGATGTCTCCGGCGGCGGATGGAGGTTTCGGCGCGAGGCAGGTCGTGCCTCCGCCCGGGAGGGATCCGCCGCTTTCAACGGCGCGCCGGGGCTCGTAGACTCCCCGCGCGCCAGTGGATCGGCGCCGCGCGCGCCGGAGGGAGACTCCGGGCGCGAAGAGGAGGATAACGTCTAGGTGTGCGTGAGGACGGTGAGAGCGGTCACTGTCCGTCCTGGATCACTCCGCGCCGCGGGACGACGGTCAGCGCGCGGAGGACGGGGAATAGCTCGGCAGCTCGACGACGTAGCTGTCGACGGACGGCCCGTTGCCCCAGTCGCTACCGAACAGGATGCGCGTCCCCGTGGGGCTGATCACCGCATGAGGCTCCGCCCAGTATCCCCACTTTCCTTCGCCCGCCCAGCTGCGATGATGTCCCACGCGGCACACCGTTCCCGTATCCACGTTCGCGAGGAGGAGCTCGTTGTCGAGAAGGCCGCGGCCGCGCGGGTCGCCCACGATGGAAACGGCGACCCACCCCGGCCGCTTCTGGGCAACCGACGAGACGTGCGTGGTGCTCGGCGGATACGGGTAACCGGTCGCGATGCCCACCACCACGCGCCGTTGCGCCGTCTGCAGGTCGAAGCTGACGAGGCTGCCGACGTCGCTCGCCTCGCTCCCCCCGGCCGGAGCGTCGAACACGACGGTGTTGAACAGGTCGTGGCCGGTCGTCCCCGAGCGGCCCAGTGACGAGTGCTCGGAGGCGTTCTTCAGGGCGAGCTTCCGAAGCGGTCGCAGGGCCGCGTCGTACACCGAGCCGTCGAAGAACCACGCCACCTGGGCGGTCGCCCCGGGCTGGGGCGCGATGCTTGCGCTCACCGTGGCCCGGCCCAGTACCTGGCCCGTCGAGATGTCGTACAGGAACTTCGTGGCCCCGCAGCCGAGGCCGATGACCTTCGCGGGGCCCCACGAGAGGTACATCGGATCGCTGCCGAGCGAAAGAAGCTTGCCCCAGTCGCCAGTTGGGCAGATGTCGAAGTGCTTGAGCACCTCGCTCGTATCCGTGCTGACGCGGTAGCGCATCAGGTTGGGAACGGCGTTGTAGTTGCTCGGGTAGTAGAGGACATCCGGGTCGACGGGGTCCCACAGGATGTCCTCGATATCCGACGGGGACACGAGCTTCAGCGAGCGGATGAACTGGTAGGTCCGGCCATCATAGAGCTCATGACCCTTCTCGCGATGCCAGAGGATGAGCCGCGATTCATCGGCATTCCAGGCGGGCATCGTGCTGTACATCGGCTTGACGACGGCGCTCGCGCCCTCCGCCGAAGGGGCCCCGGTGATCCGCCGTATGCGCGTGCCGAATTCGGGGTCGACGGTCGTTCGGCCGACGGCGGGCGGCGCCAGCGAGCTCATCGGATGCGGCGCCAAGTCCTGGACCAGCCCTTCACAAAGGTTGGCCGCGCCCGCGGGCCCGGAAGGGAAGGGATCGGGGCTCGGCAAAGCCGAGGGCAGTCCTATCGGCGCGCTGGTGGGCGCGGCCGGCGGCGCCATGCTCGGGGAGGGCCCCGGATTCCCCTTGTATGGCTTCCGGCATCCGCCGGCAAACAGGATCAGCGCGCCGGCGGCGAGGGGAAACAGGGGCGAGCGCCGTCGGCGTATCCGGATCAAGGGCTCACGACGGGGGGCGTCGTGTCCGTGTAGCAGACCGCGACGTCGTTGAGAGTGGGCGTCATCGTGCCGTCGGTGGTCGACAGGTAGGCCTTGTACTCGAGGTAGCGGTTGCCGTTGAACTGGCTGAGGGACGCCCCACTGGTGTTGAAGAAGGTCGCCGCGGTGCCGTCGGGACCGACGAAGCGGAAGGGACCGGCCGCGGAATTGCTGGCCGCGACCTGGAATTGGAGGCTCGTCTCCGCCGGGATGGTAGCCGACCAGGAGAGGGTCGACCAACTCGTCGTGAACCCGGTCCCCGGATTACCGTCCTTCGCGGACGAAACGAAGTCGCCCAAGGCCGCGAAGCCGGTCCTGACGTACGTCTTGAAGCCGGCGTCGGTGGTCTGACCTCCGGTCAGGGGCGCCGTCCATGCCCCGCCACCGTTGCCCGACCAGACGGCCTGACCGCTTGCATAGACGCTGGTGGCGCTCTGGGTGAGCGCGTAGATGCCAACGGAGGGATCCGCCACCGGGCGGATCACCAGCGCGTAGACCGTTCCCGCCGTCACCATCGGAGGTGAGTTGAACGTCACCGGGAACAAGCGCCCGGCCGCGCTGTTGAGCCCGGGGATGGTCGCGGACGCAATGTCCGTCCCTACCGGAAGGTTACCGCTCGTGGCCCGCAGCGAGAGCGTGAGGTTCGGGAAGGAGCCGGTGCAATTGACGCAGAACAGGATGAGGTCCACCCGCGTCAGCCGTCCGGTGAGGCCGGCGGTGAAGGTCTGGCCTCCCCATTTCGTGGCCGTGATGCCAAATGCGCTGGTGCTGAGAGTGGTATTCCGTTGATCGACGCTCGAGGGCTTCAGCAAGATGGCGTCGCCGGAGCTCGCGGTCAGGTCGACGTTCGTCGGCACGCCCGTCTGGAAATCGGCCGGGGAGGTCTCGAGCAGACACCCGCTCGTCGGGGCCGCGCCGAGCGGGAAATCCTTCGACGTCCCCGCTCCTTCGGCCACGGCGACGCTGGTGAACGAGCTCGAACCATAGCCCGGCGCGCTCGCCGCCAGGCTCGGGTAGGTCCCGGACGGAAGGTCCGGAAACTGGTAGAAGCCCGCGCCATCCGTGGTGGTCGTCCGGCTGCCGACGGTGAGAGTGGCGCCGGGAATGGGAGCGCCGCCCGCGGCGCTGGTCACGTTTCCCTGGAGGGCGCCGCTGACCTGGGGCGTGCAGGCGGGGTACGCGAACGACCCGATCCGGGTCTGCCAATCGCCGCCCGTGGCCATATAGTACTCGTTGGTATACCAGAACGTGCAACCGTCCGGATCGATCGTCATCGCGCTATAGGCGCCCCAGTTGGAGCCGGCGGTCTGGGAGCCGGTGCCTTCGACGAGCGAGGCTTCGGCCTGGGGCAGCGTGTTCGGGGCATCCGTCGCCAAGCGACCCACGTAGCGGACGGCGGGGAAGAGCGTCGCGCTCGAGGCGCTGTAGCCGATGGCCATGTTCCCCGCGCGATCGACGGCAAGGCTCGGCACGTACCGGTGGGTCGTGTCGGGGGCGTACGTGGCCGCCTGGGCCGAGGCCGCGCCCACGGTGCCGCCGGTGACGGTGGCCTGGTACCAGCGGAGGGCCGCGACTCCGGCCGCCGTCGGGTGGCCAACGGTGTGGACGTTCCACAGCGACTCCACGCCGCCGAGGTTCGTGTACTGGTTCTGCATCATCAGCCGAGCCACGATCGTCGTGTTGTTGTTTCCGCCTCTTGCCGTCGCCGTGACCGGCGGGTTGAGCCAGGCCGGGAGCGCCGCCGCGAGAAAGGGGCCGGTGAACGTGGAAAGTGAGGGCCGGACCCAGTCCACGTGGAATTTGTAGATCGAAACCGCCCAGGCGTACTGCCAGACCACGCCGAAGTAATTCGGCGTTCCCGGCGGCGGCGTCCCTGTCGGGAGGCGCGCGTTGGCGGGAAGCAGGCTGAATTCGCCTACGGGAGCGTTGAAGGAAACGACCCTGATGGTCGGCTCGCCGGCGTACATCTGCGCCTTGTTGAGCGCCCACACCCGGGGGCCCTCGAACCCTCCACCGGCCTTAAACCCGTACATGTTGGCCGACATGTAGATGCCGTCCGGCCAGATGCCGAGCTTTGGGTAGTCGTTCACCGCATCCGTGATCTGGAGGGAATAGAAGTTCCAGCCTCCGGAGACGGGGTCGCCCGTCCTGGATACCGCGAAGCATTGGAAGGCGCCCGGCGGATCGAGGATGTTGAACGAGGCGTCGAACCGGAATGCGAAGTCGGTGATGACCCAGCGATCCTCGAAGGAGTCGTACAGGACGACGGGATGCCCCAGGTTGTCGCTGTCGCACAGGTTGCCGAAGCTGCCCTGGCTCATGAACGCGTCGAACGTGAAGGCGGCCACCCGAACGCTGTCCGACTTCCGGTAGATACCGATCGCGCTGTTGACGGCCTGTATGTAGTAGTTCGGGCCGACGTCGCCCACAGGGTCGGGCGGGCGCCGGGAGCCCCAGTTGGCGAAGTCGAGGCCGGGAAAGTTGGAGAGCGTCGCCGGGGCGGCAGTGCTCGGCCCGGTTGCCGTCGCGGCAGCGATCTGCGGAAGGCCTCCTGCGAGCGAAACCGGCGCGACGGGGTCTTTCTCCGGCTCGTTGGACAGCGTGCGCAAGTCGATCCCGGTGCTCCGGGCCCGCTTCATCTCAAGCGCGGCCGGGGGCCCGACGCGAACCAGACCTGGTCGGCGCGATTCGGAATCGGCCGGAGCCTGCGCGGCGACAGTGCCTGCCGTGAGGACGAGCGACAGGGAAAGCACCTCGCGGAGTGTCCGTTTCATGAACATTATCCTCGTGGGTACAGCCGTGGAGGCGGCGTGTCGGCCGAAGTGCTGGACCTGCCGAACAGGGTGGGCATTATAGTCGAGGAAGGCGCCGACCCACGATTTCGACGAACCTCGGCCGGCTACGGCGTGGGCTTGAGCGTGATCGCCAGGCGCGCACCTCCGCGCCGGTAGGGAAGGCCGACCTCGCGTGCGCGAGCCTCGAAAGCGTCCAACTGCGAGGGGGGGAGGATCGACGCGAGGCCCGAGACGTCCGCGATGAGCCCGTCGTAGTAGAGCATGATCACGAAGCTGGCCAGGATCTCGCCGGGCGTGAAGTTGCAATGCTCGAACCGGTCGATCGCTATAGGGAGATGGCGGGTGATCAGCGATCCCGTGCTGGCCGTCTTGAGCGCGTAGAGCAACTCGTGGATGTAGGGCACCTGCTGGTCGCGCGTGGTGTGTAGGGTGATGAGCGGGCGCACGAGGTTTCCCGTCGTGGCGTACGACGTGTTCATGGCCTCGACGGCCGCGGGCTCGGCGGCCACCCGCGTCACCAGCAGATTGAGCAAGGCGTCGTTGTTCGACCCCTTGTAGACGCGGTCGCTGTTGTCGAACGGGAAGCCGCCCAAGGTCTCCGCGGCGTCGTTAAGGTTCACGACCCCATAGCGGAGCATGTCCTTAACCGATACGTGGAGGCTTCCGAGGTAGTCGGCGGGGTCAAAAGGCAGGTGGGCGACGCGCACCCACTGGTCCAGACGCGCCCGGCTGGCGGGGGCGAAGACGATGGGCTCGACGACGGCGTCGTAGTATGCGTTCCAGCCGGCCACGAGCGCCGGCGACGGGTGGAAGGGGTCGCCGGGGATCACGCCCGGGAAGAAGAATTGGAAGGTCGCGCGGCCGTCGCCGAAGAAGTCGATCTCGAGGGGGAAGTTGCCGATGGGGCCGCACGCGGCCACGCCCGCCGAGAAGACGTCGGGGTGCTGTTCGACCGAAAGCGCGGTGACGATGCCGCCCTCGGAGGCGCCCACCAGGTAGACCTTGTTCGGCTGGCCGTGCTGGGCGGTGAAGATGTTCACGAGGTCCAGGACGTCGTCCTTGCCCTGCAGGATGGCCAGCCCCGTCTTGCTGTAGCTGTTGGTCGCGAACGCGAAGCCCAGCCCGTTCACCACCTCGTTGATGCACAGGCCGGGGATGCAGATCTGGTCTTCGGGTATCGAGACGGGCGTGCCCGCATCCTGGAAGCCGTGCGCCCAGACCACGAGGCTGCCGTTGTACTGCCCGGCCGCGGGCATGCAGACGCGATAGATCGAGCCGCTTTCCTGGACGCCGTCCGGTTCACACACCGATTCGGCGCGGGCGGCGGCGGGAAGTACGCACAAGACGACGATAAGCGTGGCACACGCGCGGATCATGGAAACTCCATCGAATGAACGAGGCCTACCGCCGCAACCGTGAGGTCGGCTTTGTAGCACGCGGGCCCACTTACAGCAAGTGCCAGGAGGTTCGCCAGGTTGGACGCGTCTGATCCGACTGGAGTATCGTCGAGGCCGCGGTGACGGCCACGCTCAACATCCTGATTCCGGCATTCGGCAGCGTGGGCGACGTGCTCCCCTTCGTCGGAATCGGGGCAGAGCTGACACGCTGGGCCCACGACGTCACCCTCATCGCGAATCCCCATTTCGAGTGAGTGATGCGGGACTCTTCGAGCCTCCCCGCACCGTGTTCGGAGGGTTTCCGTTCTATCCGTCCGCGGCAGTCGAAGCCGGCGGCGGCCCCGGCCCGCCGAATGGGCTCGGCGAGCACGTCGGGTTCGCTCCATTCGAAGAGCTCTTTCCTCGCTCGGCCCTGGTCGTACACCACGGAGGGATCGGAACGATCGCATTGGCGCTTGCCGCGGGCGTTCCCCAGATCGTCAGGCCGATGATGGGCGCGCAGTTCGACCTGGGGAACCGCATGCAGAGGCTCGGCGTGGGGAGGATGATCACCGGTGAATGCGTCACGTAGATCGGAGCCGGCTCACGAACCGATGGTGAGAGCCCAGTCGCGGACCGTCTCCACCAGGACGTCCTGGACGGCCAGCGGGGTGAAGACGTGGTCGGTCTGCTTGAGCACTTGCACGCGAACGCGGCCCTTCGCGCGCGGACGGCGCATCTCTCTCCGCAGGAGGACCAGGTAGTTGAAGTAGGCCGGGCTTTCCGAAGAGTAGACGAAACAGACGCCGGCCCCTCGCTCGACGAGCCCTTTCACGCGCCGCACGAACTCGCCTCGCGAAGGCACGATCGAGTCGAAGTCCGGCGTGGGCTCGAGAGCGGCCGAGGCCGCCGCGGGCGGGTCGGAAGGCGCAGGCTCGGCCGGGTGCGCGCGAAGGCTGCCCAGGATTTCGCTGCGTCCGCGCAGCAGCCGCCACCAGCTGCGCGGGTCGAGGATCTGTCGCCGGTACTGGTAGAGCGGGAAGGCCGGGCCGGGGATGGCATAGGGCTCGATGAGGGCGACCCCCGTCACGCGGTCGTCTTGAGCGCCGGCGGAGAGCGCGCTGTCGGCGCCGGAGCAGATGCCGGCGAGCAGGAACTTGCGGACGCGCCGCGACGCCGCCAGCAGGTCCATGCACTCCCGGGTCTCGGCGAGGGCGCTGCGCGCGAACGGCGCGCTGTCCGTTCGCGGCCGGCTGTCTCCGATGCCCGAGTAGTCGAACCGCATCACGGGGAACCCGGCCTCGGCCAGCCGGCGGGCCAGCCGCACGTGGAGGCGATTGGGCCCGACACGATGCAGGATGCCCGAGTTCAACAGGATCACCGCGGGCCGAGCCTGGACCTCGTCGCTCGGCGCGGGCTCGGTAATGATGCCCACCAGGGACTTCGCGTCCCCGAAGAGCAGCGTCCGCTCCCTCAAGAGCATGCGCTCCCGAGCCACGACGTGATCGACTCGAGCACCGCATGCGGGACGAGGATTCGATTGACTCCGTCCTCGTGAACCCAGACCTGCGCGCCCGGAAACGACCGATGGTCGATGACCAGGGCTTTCGCGGAGGGCCAGTCGTCAGGGACGAGTCGCAGCTGCTCGACGCAGGAAGCCAGGGCCGGCGAAATCGAAAAGCCCAGCGCCTCGCGGAGCGGCTCTCCTTCGGCCGCACCACGGCGCCCCTGGGCGTGGTCGCGGAGCCAACCCTCGTGCGCGACCCGCAGCTCCTTCAGGTAGGCGGCGCCGTCGAGAATGGGATCCCACAGGACGAGACGCTCGACGTCTCCGCGCTGGGCGGCCAGGAGCGCGGAGAGGGTGGCCCCCAGCCGAAGGCCGACGAGGGCGAACTTCGGAGACGAGCTCGTCTCCTGGACCTCCGCGATCGCGGCGGAGATGTCCCGCAGCCACTGATCCAGCGTGGCCTCGTCGCCGTCGCCGCCAGAGTCGCCGCAACCGAAGTAGTCGAATCGCAGCACGTGAAAGCCCGTCTCCGCCAGACGCTTCGCGAGCTCCCGCAGCGAGCGGTGCGCCCGAATGTACTCCTGCCCGAACGGATTGCAGATCACCACTCCCCATCGGCGCGGAGTGCCCCCCGATGGCGGGTGATGAAGACCGAACAGGGGCCGGGCCGAGTCTCCGAAGAAGAAAGGCTTCAAGGACCCGTGGCCGACGAAAGCCCCTGGCCTTGTCCCTTCTCGAGCAACGCGTACGGCAACCCGCACGAGTCGAGCACCGGCTGGAGCGGGCTGCCGGACGCGATCGTCGTCCAGATCTTCTCCCCACATCCCACCGCCCTGAGCGACCGAGCAAAGGGGTCGTGACTGGCATTCCCGATGGTGACGTAGGTGCGGCGGGAACCGGGGTGGGAGAGGTGGTGGTACATGGACTGGGATGGGCTCACGATGGGGTCGAACTGTCCCTGGAAGTGGTAGAGGGGAACGGTCGTCTGGAAGTTCCCGGAGTCATATCGGTTGGTGAATCCGTTCGGGCACAGCTCGGGCCCCGACAGAACCAGCTCGTTGCCGACCAGGTCGCCCGCCCTCACGCCTCCATTGATTTCGCTACAGGAGATGGTCAAGACGAGGGGTGCCGTCGTGACCGAGACCGCCCTGATCTGGGCCAGCGTCGCACGCACGGCGCCCTCGTCGATCGGTTCCAGGAGGGAGTGGAGAGCGTGGCCGACTCCCGGCAGGTCTCCCATCACGAGTTGCGACGAGATGAGGATGGCCCAGTCCGAGGAACTGAGCCCCATCGGGTACGGAGGAGCCGCGAACAGAGAGACCGTCGCCGGCCGAAGGACGCTCCGTTTCACGCGATCCCACTCGTAGGTGAAGCCTTGAAAGTATTCCTGGTAGCTCTCCCGGGCACGGCCAATGCATCCCTCGAGTACCACCGCGCGAGGTTTGGCAACCGAGGGGTCCGCCTCGATCAGGTTCTCCAGAACGGTGGCCTCGATCGTGCCGTAGGAGACCCCGTAGATCAGATAGTCGGTCAGGCGAAGCGTCTTGATGACGGTCACGATGTCCCTGGCCAGCGTATCCGTGGAGAAGGTCGAGAGCGGCGGGCCCACGTTGCACCCCGCTCCACGGGGATCGGTGAGCACCGTGTTCCAGCTCGCGGGCATGTCCAGGTACCGGAACGCAAGCGTCGGGGAGATGGTGGTGTCTCCTGGGCCTCCGGGCAAGATGATGACCGTGGTCGTCGGCTG
>QHVP01000251.1:23474-27340 GCA_003222295.1 Acidobacteriota bacterium
GCACTCCGGGGTCGGTGAACCCGTTTCCTCGAGAATCCCACGCAACCCGCCTCCGTGATGCGCTCGGCGGATGCCACGACGAGAACTCGTCACTTGCAGTATTCCAACCAGCCGCGGCTTCGTCAACAGATTCCCCACGTTGCCATCTGGATGTGTATCATCGGGACTGGCATGCGTCAGGTCATCCGCTCCATCAGCAATAGCGTCGTCGCGCTCGCCGCCGTGTTGGCCGTGTTGCCCTTCCCGGGTTGCGGGTCGTCTTCCTCCGATCGTCCGCGGCCGGGGTCCACGCCCGGCCCCACGCCGGGGCCCATCGCCCAGGGCTCGGCGGTCGTCCCCGCCCACGGCTTTCTCCCGGTGACGCTGACCACGACGGGGTCAGGCACCCTCAACGTGCAGCTCGGCTTGACACCGAACATCGTCGTGTCCGGCATCGTCACTTCGGGATGTACGGCCGCGGCCACTCGCGCCTCCTGTCGCACTCTCAGCTACACCGAAGGCGAAAGCACCGACTCGTCGAAGACCCTGATCGTTGCCGGCGTCACCGCGGGAAGTTATGCCTTGATCCTGGGCAACGTGGGCGCGGGCAACCAGGCGGTCGCCTATACGGTCACCCTGACGGCATCCTGAAGCCTCCCAGGCGCGCCTCGGTTCACGCCGATCGAGGCTTGTCGGCACGGACGATGACGTAATCGTCGAGTCCCATGAAATCGCGCCACGCGGAGACCCATTCCTTCCCCACGAAGGCCTGCGTCTCCAGATCGTTGACGATCGAGAACACGTCGCCGCCGTGGAGGCTCAGGGCTTTCATCCTCGTGAAGCCGGGAAACACCCAGTCCCCGATCGATTCGATGTGGACGTCCTTGAAACCCTGATCGACCAGCTTGGCCGCGTATCGGCCGCGGTCGTACACGTTCGCCTCCGGAATGCTGGTGTATCTCCGACCGAGGAGCTTGAGCACCAGGCCCTTCAATGCTGATTCGGAACGGCCCGGCGAACGCAGCAGGTCTGCCGTCGCCAGCCGACCGCCGGGGCGGAGCACCCGAAAGGCCTCACCGAAGAACCGCTCGCGCGTCCGGAAATGAAGGGCACACTCGAGGGCCACGACTTTGTCGAAGCTCTCGTCGGCAAACGGCAGCTCGGTGGCCGAACCGTGGCGGATCTCGATGCGATCGCTCAGACCGGCGCCAGCCACCCGCGCCCGGGCGAGATCCACGCGGCGCGGCGTGATGTCCATGCCGACGATCCTGCTGATCCCGAGCTCCCGGGACCACAGGATGTCCTGCTCTCCGCAACCACATCCCACGTCCAGCACTTCATCGGCGGGCTGGAATTCAGCGGCGGTCGCCAGATAGCGCGCGAGATCGGCGCAAGCCTCGGCGGTGGTCCGAGCCTTCTTCCAGTATCCGAGGTTGTGCCACATGGGCCGGTCGCCGTCCCCAGGGTCGTCGCCCCTGGACTCGTCGGTGTAGAGGAGCGCGGCCGAGGACTGGAAGAAGAAGCGAGGTCGCATCAGGAACAGGAGCGCCATGCGTGCGGCCACGCCGGTCGCTCCGATGTGGGCGTTCCTCTCGTACGGCCTGCTTGCGAACCTACTGGCCATGGCGGGTCAGAGAGCGTCGCACGCCGACCGTCATGTATCCTGCCCGACCGTCCAACGATGTTTCAGGCCTGATCCCATTCCCAGCCCTCCACCGGTCTGCCGTCGTGATCGGTCGGGCGATCCGTCTTCCGAATCTCGGACGGCGTGCGTCCGGAACGTGCCTCGATCGGATAGCCCCACGCGTCGAAGCACCGCCGCCACGACTGCGCCACCTTCGCGCAGGCCTCAGGTGGCAGCTCCGAGAAGCTGTTCTTCTGGTAGCCTCCGAGCGAGTCGACGTAGGCCTGGAGCTTCGGACGAAACTCGTCGAAGTCCGGCAGGGCCAGTTTCGCGTAGATCTCCTGCATGACCTCGACCGGCCGCGCCTCCAGGTCCTCGTAGGCGACGTCGATGAGGCGGTCCGGCGAAATCAGGTGGCGCTGGTCGAAGTAGGCGTCGAAGAGGGCCTGGCCCATCCTCAACAGGCGGTCATCCATCAGTTCCAGATCGGGTTCCTGCAGGCAGGTGAACCACACGGTGGCGTCGTAGGTGTGGCGCCAGGACTGGAAGACGGTGTAGGGATCGCGGTGGATGTTCACGAAGCGCGCCTCCGGGAACAGATCGAGGAGAAGGCGGATGCGCGCGGTATGGGGCGGTGACTTGAGGACGAGAGGACGCCGGTACCTCAAGGTCAGCTTCTTGAGGAACCAGAGCAGCGACCGCTTCCACTCCTCCACTTCCTTAGTGGGAACGCCGTCGAAGGTCAGATATCGCCAATAGCGGTCCCAACTCCGCGGGAAGTTGCCGGCGACGACGGGCGACCGAAGGCAGGTCACGGCGAGGGCGAACTCGTCTTCCTGCGGGAGGTCCACTGCGTACTCCATGTTGTNNGGGTGCATGACCTCATAGAGGTTCGGGTATGCGAACCGCGGATCGCGGGAAAGGAGGTTGTGCAGGAACGTCGTGCCGGTGCGCCAATGGCCAAGCACGAATACGGGCGGCTCCTCGATGACCGTCTTGTCGATCTCGCGGCCGAATCTCCGCTCCTCACCCTTTGACGCGAGGGAATTCAGGATGCTCATCAGGGTGATGAAGGCCGCGCGGTGCCAATACGCGCCATCCATGTCGAACCCGTTCTCCCGGAGCAGCCGCCGCCATTGCCCGAACGTGATCGCAGTCAGGTAGTTCTGATCGATCCTCCATCGGTGCTTCAGTTTCACGCTAGTTCCCCGGCCGCCACCGGTTCCCCCGCGGCCACGAGCCTGGCCGGCTCCGGCTGACACCACGAGGAGAGGTCGCGGTCGAGGAGGCGGCCCAGCGCCTCGACATCCTCCCGGAACGTCTCGCGGAGCCGGTCGCGCAACTGCGGCGAGAGGCGCGACGGCGGGGCCTTGGTGAGGTTGGTCCGCATCAGCAGGTAGTACGGCAAGCCGAGCGTCGAGCGCACCGCCTTGCGGAAGGCCCTCGTGGGCAGATGCGAGCACAGGGAGTACAGGACCAGGATCGTGGCCAGCATCGCGCGCCCCGTCCGCCGGTTGCGCCACTGCTGTCGCTCGTTGTGCGCCTTGAACTCCGGGAAGGCGGCGGGCTCGAGCCCCAGGAACGCGAGAGTCTCCAGGTAGGCCTTTTGGGGGTCGTTCTTGAGATCGTCGAAGAGGATGCACCTCACCCGATCGCGACCGAAGATCTCCTGGTACCGCCGTACGTGCTCCGTATACTTTCCGAGGGCGCGGTACTGGAGCATCCCCGGGAGGATGCAGGTCGTGGAAATCATCCGGCCCTGCCGGCGCTCCTCCTCGGAGGCCAGCGCCTGTTCCAGGTCGAGAAGGTCCTCGTACCCGGCCATCAGGTTGTGCGCATGCAGCGAGGACACCATTTCCACCGGATCCCGCAGCATGACGATGATCCGGGCCGACGGGCTCAGCTCCTGGATCTCGCGGGGAGCGGTCTTCGAGTAGAGGTACATGACGGAAGCCTCTCCCGCACGTTGGCCGTCGCCCGCCCGATGGAACAGCTCGAGGTACTTTCGCTGGTCCGCGAACGGGCGAAGCCGGATGTCGAGGTCGGAGCCGAAATGGTGCGGCTCTTTCGGCTCGCTCATGAACATCCGCGGATGCGCGGCGAGATAGGCGGCGAGCGAGGTCGTGCCACACCTCGGAGCGCCGACTATGAAGACGGTAGGGACCAAGCGAGCGCGCCTATGGGTGTCGCGCGGCCGCGGACGCCGTCACCGCATTGGCCGTCGATGCCGCTGGTTCCGACTCCAGGCGGCCGTGTTCGTCCA
>QHVP01000251.1:27408-27963 GCA_003222295.1 Acidobacteriota bacterium
CGGCGATCCCGGTGAACTCCTTGATGATCCCCGCGCGCGCCTTGGCGTACATGCCCTTCCGATCGCGCGACTCGCACACCTCGAGCGGCGTCGCCACATGCACGAGGACGAACCCCCCGACCGGCTGGATCATCTCCCGCACGGTCTTGCGGACGGCGTCGTAGGGCGCGATGGGGGCGCAGATGGCGATCCCGCCGTTTTTGGTGATCTCGGAGGCCACGTACCCGATGCGCTGGATGTTGAGGTCGCGGTGCGCGCGCGAGAAGCCGAGCTCCGACGACAAGTGCTTCCGCACTTCGTCCCCGTCGAGCAGGGTCACGGGCCGTCCCCCGACTTCCAGCAGCTTCACCAGGAGCCCGTTGGCGATCGTCGACTTGCCGGCGCCGGAGAGACCGGTGAAGAAGACGGTGAACCCCTGTTCCTTCCGAGGGGGATGAGTCCGGCGCAGCGCCTTGACGACCTCCGGGAACGTGAACCACTCCGGTATGTCGCGACCCTCCGCCAGCCGCTGCCTGAGCTCGGTGCCGGAGATGTTGAGGCTCTTTCGTCCCTTCG
>QHVP01000251.1:28237-29433 GCA_003222295.1 Acidobacteriota bacterium
CGGGTTTCGTCATGCCCACCGACGGGTGGATGAGCAGGTTGGCCCGAGCCTCTTTCGCCGCACGCAGCGTGAGCTCGTAGTGCGCCCGATGCATCGGGTTGCGGGTCTGGAAGGCCACGATCCGCTGCCATCCCAGCTTGCTGAACTCGGCCCGGAGCTCCGCCGGCGTCAGCCGCAGGTGGCGGAAGTCGTAGTGGGTCGGCATGGTCATGCCTTCGACCCGGCCCCCCGCGTAGAAGGGATGCGTCCGGTCGAGCAGCGCGGCGACGCCGGGATGCTCGCGGTTGGTCGTTCCGTAGACGGCCTGAGCCTCGGCCATGCGGTCCGGCTGCCAGATCTCCTCCACGTGAAGGGCGGCCAGCATCACGCCCTCGGTGTCGCGGAGGGCCACGATCGCGCCTGGCCCCAGCTTCGTGGCCGCCGCCTCCGGGAGGTCCAGGACCACGGGGATGGGCCACAGGTCACCGGAGACGAGGCGCATGGAGGCGCACACGGATTCGTAATCGCGGCGGCCCATGAAGCCTCGAAGGGGTGAGAACCCTCCGCAAAGCAGGAGCTCGAGGTCGCACACCTGACGCGGCGTCAGATCCCACGAAGGCCAATCCCGTGATTGGGCCTGGAGCTCAGCCGCTCGTTCCGGGGAGACCACGAGCTCGGCGAGGGTACCGCCGTGGGGTCTAATCAAGTCTTTCATCTCGTCTCCTTAGATCTCGATCTCTACGCGTTCACCCGTCGTTTCCGTACCGTGGGCCTTTGGCTCCGACGACGACGCTGCCGCCACGCGGCCGGCCAGCTCGGCGATCGTCGGAGCCTCGAATATCGCCTCCAGGGAAAGCGACACCTTGAGGCCGCTTCTCACCCGCGAAAGCACCCGGGCCGCGAACAACGAGTGGCCGCCCAGCTCGAAGAAGTTGTCGTGAATGCCGACCTTGTCGATGCCGAGCAGCTCCTGCCAGATGCCGGCCAGGATGCGCTCTTGCTCGTTTGCGGGCGCGACGTAGGCGCTGCCCAGCGGCGGGCGCGGGCGCGCGGGCGCCACGGCGGAAAGGGGCGTGGGCTCGGGAGCGGAGCGCTGAACCCATCGTGCCAGGCGCGGAGCGAGCGGTCCTCGCGAAACCACCACGCGATCCACGTCGCGCAGACGGACGAGCCGCTCGAAGACCGCGATCCCGTCCTCCGGCTTGAGGGTCGCCCCG
>QHVP01000252.1 GCA_003222295.1 Acidobacteriota bacterium
CCAGCTCGGTGGTGTCGAGGTGGATGGCGTCGGCCGCGCGGGTGAGCGGCGACTCCGCGCGGGTCGAGTCGGCGTGGTCCCGCTCGCGGATCTCGCGCTCGATGGTATCGAGGTCGGAGGAGAGGCCGCGCTGGGCGAGCTCCTCGTGGCGGCGCATGGCCCGCTGGCGAGGGTGCGCGTCCACGTAGAACTTCACGTCCGCGTCCGGGAACACGGCGGTGCCGATGTCACGGCCGTCCATGACGACGCCGCCCGCCTGACCCATCTCGCGCTGGCGGGCCACCATGTGACGGCGCACGGACGGGTGCACGGACACGCGTGAGGCCGCCGCTCCGACCTCCTGCGTCCGCAGGGCCGACGTCACGTCCTCGCCGTCGAGAATGACCGCGCCACCCGGCTGGAGGTCCAGGCCGACCCGCCCGGCCAGGGCGGCCACCGAAGGGGCGTCGTCGAGGGGAATCCCTTCGCGCAGCGCGGCCAGCGCCAGCGCGCGGTACATGGCGCCGGTGTCGAGGAAGACGTAGCCCAGGCGCTCCGCGACCGCCCGCCCGGCGGTGGACTTGCCCGCGCCCGAAGGCCCGTCGATCGCGACCACCAGGCCGCGCGGCCTCACGTCCGGCCCCCCTTCGGGCGACCTCGCGGTGGACGCCCTCGCGGTGGGCGAACGCGCTCCCGCGGCGGACGGCGGTGCTTGCCGGCCGGCGGCGCGGCCGTCTTCACGCGGCCGCCGGGCGGCGCGATCAGGCTCTTGACCTCCGACGGCGTGAGAGACCGGAATTCCCCCGGCTTGAGCCCGCGCGAGCTGAGACCGCCGATGCCCACGCGGCGAAGCTTGGACACGGGGTGCCCGACCGCCTCCAGCAACCGGCGCACCTCGTGCTTCTTCCCCTCGTGAAGGGTCAGCTCCAGCCAGGCATTGTTCTCCGCCTCCAGGACGCGCACGCGATCCACGGTGAGCTGCTCGCCCTCGACACGCACCCCCCGGCGCAGCCGCTCCAGAGTCTCCGCGTCCGGCACCTTGTGCACCTTGGCGTGGTACACGCGCGGCACCTCGTAGCGCGGATGGGTGACGCGCTCGGCGAAGGCGCCGTCATTGGTGAGGAGGAGGAGGCCCTCCGTGGTGATGTCGAGCCGGCCGACGGGAAAGAGGCCGGCCACCGCGGGCACCAGCTCCATCACGGTGGGCCGGCGCCGGGGATCCTGGCGGGTGCTGACGTATCCCTTCGGCTTGTTGAGGAGGAGGTACACGGGCGCCGCGGGCGCCTGCACCCGCGCCCCGTCCACGCGGATGTCGTCGCGGTCGGCGTCGGCCTTCGTGCCCAGCTCCGTCACCGTATGGCCGTTCACGCTCACGCGGCCCTGGGTGATGGCGGTCTCGGCGGCGCGGCGCGAGGCGACTCCCGCGCGCGCGAGGATCTTCTGAAGCCTTTCTTCCATTCATGGGGATGATACCGCGCGCGCGAGGCGCGTATGGGGGCGTTGCGTCTGCCCGCGGGTGCGGAGAGTCCGCCCGCTCAGTAGTGCCGGAGGGTGAACGCGACGAGGACGTTGCTGCCGTCGACGATCTCGATCGTGACCGCGCTGTCGAGGACGAGGTCGCTCAGGAGCACCGACGTCGTGCCGTTGCGGGCGATCGCGCCTTCCGATGGCTCGAGCACGTCGCTGCTGGTCACGCTCCGCCGCCAGCGCAGGCCCGTACGTGCGGTATGCGCGGTGACGTCGAAGCTGAGCGACCGGGAGGTGTTGAACCCCACGGGGCAGCTCTGATTGACGTTCACGGCGTTGACCTCGATGCACTCGCCGCTCAGCAGGGCCGTCGGCTTCACGATGGTCAGGCTGCAGTTGCCGGCCGCCGTCGCCGGTGCGCTGCAGGTCACGGGTGTGGGCGTGGGGCTGGGAACGGGCGCGGGCGTCGGGGACGGAGAGGGAGACGGCGACGGAGATGCGGACGGGGACGGGCTCGGAGATGGTGAGGCGCTCGGGCTCGGGCTCGGAGACGGGCCCGGTACCACCCTCACCTGGACCGTCGCCGTCGCCTGCGACGATCCCGCGCGCGCCACGAGGTTGAAGCTGGTCGTCCAGGCGGGAGTCACCTGGCGCGTCCCCTTGGGCGTGACCGTACCGATGCCGTTGTCGATCGCGATGGTGTCCGCGCCGTCCACCT
>QHVP01000253.1 GCA_003222295.1 Acidobacteriota bacterium
AGCGCAGGCGGCCCCCCACGCTCTCCGGCTCGATGACCTGGTAGATGGCGGGGTGGATCGTGATGCCGGCGGTATGGATGCCCGTCTCGTGCGAGAAGACGTTGTGCCCGATGATGGGCTCGGTCGCGCCCACCGGCATGCCGCTGAACTCTTCCACCTTCCGGCGCAGCGCCCAGAGCATGTTGTAACGGAAGCCCGGGATGGTGATGCCGTAGAGCTCTTTGAGGATCATCACCGTGGTATGCAGCGGGGCGTTCCCCGCGCGCTCCCCGATCCCATTCACGGTGCAGGTCGGGATGGTCGCGCCGTGGTGCAGCGCGCGCACGGTGTTGTAGGCGCCCAGGCCGAAGTCGTTGTGGAAATGGATGACCAGGGGCTTGTCCGGGAAGGCGGCCACCAGCTTCGGGATGTAGAAGTCGACGCCTTCGGGGGCGAAGAACCCGACCGTGTCCGGAAACGAGTAGCGCGTGCCCCCCGCCGCGTAGCAGGCGCGCGCCAGCTCGATGAGGTAGCCCACGTCGGCGCGCGAGCCGTCTTCCCCGCCGAACTCGATCTCCTCCACGCCCCGCTTGCGCGCGTGGGCGATCGCGCGCGTGGCCATCCGGACGTTGGCCTCGCGGTAGAAGGCGACGGGCAGGTCCAGCCATTCCTCCGGCTTGCGCCCTTCGAGCTGGAGCAGGGTCTTGCCGATCTTGTACTTGAGGTGGAGGTCGGAGCCGGAAGTGAAGATGAAGAAGGTGCAATCGGCCGCGCGCATCCCCATCTGCTCGAGGGTGTCCACGGTGACGTCGATGTCGCGCGCGTTCGAGCGGCACATGACGATGATCTCGAGGTCGGGCCGGATGCGGCCCTTCTTCTTGCCCTCGACGATCAGCTCCAGCGCGCGCCGCTCGGACGGGGCCGCGGACGGGAACCCCATGTCGATGATGTGCACGCCCGCGTCGGAGAGCAGGCCGGCCAGCTCGTACTTCTGCTCGGGGGTGAAGGCCACGCCCGGGGTCTGTTCGCCGTCGCGCAGGGTGGTGTCGTAGAGGCGGATTTCCTTGGCCCGGGGGAACGTCGTGCCGGCGGTGAAGCGGGCGGGCGGGGCGATGAGGCTGTCGAGGGGCTCACGGAGATCGACCATGCCTGATGGTACCAGCCACCGGCTGGATGGTGGCCGGTTGCCCAGGGAGCCGGGAGGCGCGGCCGCGCGCCCCCCGGCGGCCTGGTCGACGGCGGTCGCGACTACATGGCCAGGAATTCGTCGCGGCTGAGGACGCCGTCACGGTTGACGTCGAGACGGTCGAAGAGGGGCTGGCCGTAGCGGAATTCCTCGCGGGTGAGGACGCCGTCACGGTTGGAGTCCCAGCTGTTGAACACGCCGGCCAGCCGGGAGCGGTCGCGGTACTCCGCGTTGCTGATGTACCCGTCGCGGTTGGCGTCCAGGATGTCGAAGGCTCCGCGCTCCCCTTGCCATTCCGAGCGCGAGATGCGGCCGTCACGGTTGCGGTCCTCGAGGTTGAAGCGCTCGTCCCGGGGATCGTAGGACACCCGCCGGTAGGGGTCGTTAACGGAGTAGCCGGCGGTGGCAGCCAGGTACTCGTCGCGCGTCACCACGCGGTCACCGTTGCGGTCGGCGGTGTTGAAGTCGACGCTCTCGTTCCGCCACTCGTAGCGGGTGAGGAGGCCGTCGTTGTTGCGGTCGAGCTCACGGAAGCGCTGCTCGCTCGCGCTCGAGTACCCGCCGCTGTAGCTGCGGTCGGAGCTGTAGACGGCGAAGAACTCGTCGCGGGTGATGTGATTGTCGCCGTTGCGGTCGACGTCGCGGAAGGGCATGCTCTGGTTGCGCCACTCGCCGCGGGAGATCTCGCCGTTGTTGTTGCGGTCGAGGGCGCGGAATTGCTGTTCGCGCGCATCGGAGTACGAGCCACCGTAGTTGCCGCCGGAGGTGTACAGGTTCGCGTACTCTTCCCGGCTGACCACGTTGTCGCGGTTGCGGTCCGCCTCGCCGAAGGAAACGCTCTCACCGCGCCACTCCCAGCGGGAAAGGGCGCCGTCACGGTTGCGATCGAGAGCGTCGAAGCGGGCCGCCCAGTTCGCGGCGTTCGGGGACGCCATGTTCGAGTACTCGGCGGGGGTGAGGACGCCGTCGTGATCGGTGTCCAGCGCGTCGAAGGCCGCGCGCGACGAGCGCCATTCCCCGCGCGAGATCACGCCGTCGTTGTTGAGGTCCTCGTCCTGGAAGCGTCCTTCAGGGGCGTTGGGGTCGATCGGACGGCGAAACTCGTCGCGCGTGACCACGCCGTCGTTGTTGCGGTCGTAACGACGGAAGTCGTCCGTCCTCGTCCATTCCGCTCGGCTCACCACGCCGTCTCGATTCGTGTCGAGGCGGGCATACTCGTCCTCGGAAGGGAGGACGGGAGCAGGCGCGGTCACGGGTGCGGCCGCGCTCGCATTGTTCTCGTCACACTGGTACCGGTTCGTGAACTCCTCGCGGGACAGGTACCCGTCGTGATTGCAATCCATGGCCCGGAAGTTGGCCTGGTTCGCCCTCATCTCGCCGATCTCGAGACGCCCGTCGCGGTTGGTATCCCAGGCGGTGAACTTGTCGTCCCTGGACTCCTGGGCGCGGGCAATGGGTGCCGAAACGGCCAAACCCAATACGGCCAATGAAATACCAATATGGCGCAGACGCATCTCATCCTCCTGCTGTACGCGGCCATCCGGCAGAGGATGCCGTGGGCCAGCACTGTCTACAGCAAACGGGGTGCCAGCCGATCCGGTCCGGCAGGTACAATTCGACCGTGGATCCCCTGGCCGCGCGTGCCGCGGAGGACTACCACCGCCTCCTCCGCGACGACGAAGGACTGGTGGCGGAGCTCGAATCGCGCTTCCTGGAGCGCATGCGACAGGCGCGTCTGACCTTCGGCGGCCGCGTGCTCTGCGCGTTCCCCCGCCCCAACTTCGTCGCTGCGTCCGACTACGAGGCCATCCGCACCGTCTGCCGCGACATCTTCCGGGCGGTGGAGAGGGTCGAGAAGGAGCTGGGCGAGGAGCTGTGGCACCGCGTGGACGTCACCCCGGAGGAGCGGGAGCTGGTGCGCATCGATCCCGGCTACCGGCGGTCCTCTCCGACGTCGCGGCTGGACGCGTTCATCACCTCCGACGCCTACCGCTTCGTCGAGCTGAACGCGGAGAGCCCGGCCGGCATTGCCTACAACGAAGTGCTCGTCGACATCTTCCTGGAGCTGCCGGTCATGAAGCGCTTCCAGCAGAGCTGGAAGCTGCGCCGGTTCCAGGCGCGCGAGCGCCTGCTGGAGACGCTCGTGGCCTGCCATCGCGAGGCGGGCGGCCGCGAGGAGCATCCGACCATCGCGATCGTGGACTACGAGGAGGTGCCGACCCGCAGCGAGCATCACCTCTTCCGCGAATTCTTCGAGAGCAAGGGCTATCCGGCGCTCGTGTGCGACCCGCGCCACCTCGTGTTCGAGGGGGGGCGGCTGCGGCACGAGGACACGGCGATCGACATCGTGTACAAGCGCCTCCTCACGAACGAGTTCCTCGAGAAGGTGGACCAGCTGCAGCCGCTGCTGAAGGCCATCCGCGCGCGCGCGGTCACCGTCGTGAACCCCTTCCGGTGCAAGCCGATCCACAAGAAGGCGATCTTCGCCGTGCTCACCGACGACGACATGCAGCCGCTCTTCACCGAGCACGAGCGCCGTGCCATCGCCGCCCACGTCCCCTGGACGCGCCGCGTCCGCGAAGGACGGACGACGCGCCAGGGCCACTCGATCGACCTCGTCGAGTACGCGCGCACCCATCGCGAGGACCTGGTCCTCAAGCCCAACGACGAGTACGGCGGCAAGGGCGTGTTCATCGGATGGGAGGCCTCGGCCTCGGAATGGGACGAGGCGCTGGCCACGGCGTTACGCTCCTCGTACGTGGTGCAGGAGAGGGTGGACCTCAAGCGCGAGACCTTCCCGGAGCTCTCCCCCGACCTGCGCCTGCGCGACCTCGTGGTGGACCTCGACCCGTTCGTATTCCAAGGCGAGGTCGAAGGCTTCCTCACCCGTCTCTCCGGAACGTCCTTGGCCAACGTGACCTCGGGCGGAGGGCAGGTCCCGGCCTTCTTGATCGAGCCAGTATGAGGCAGGGGGACAAGGCGCGAGCAACGCATCTACAGACAGACCGGTGCCGCGCGTGCGCCATCAAGCCGGCGCACCACGCGGCTGGGCATCCGACCAGCGAGCTCCGCGCCGCGCAGCGGCGGGGAGCGACGGGGGGTTTCAGGGGGGGAGCTGACGCCGACCGCGATGGAGCGTCAGTTCCCCCCCTGAGATAAAAGCCTCTTCGATGCCGCAACCCCTGACAATCGGCATCGAAGAGGAGTTTCAGTTAGTCGATCCCACGAGCCGCGAGCTGAAAAGCCACATCGAGGAAATGCTGGTCGCGGGCGCGCACCTCGGCGACCAGATCAAGCCGGAGCTGCACCGCAGCGTGGTCGAGGTCGGCACGCCCGTGTGCGCGGACATCCGCGAGGCGCGTGCGGCCGTCCAGCACCTGCGCCGCTCGCTCGTGGACATGGCCGACAAGAGCGGCGTGCGCATCGTGGCCGCGGGCACGCATCCCTTCAGCCACTGGAAGGACCAGGAGATCACGGAGCGCGAGCGCTACGTCGAGATCGTCAACGAGATGGAGGACCTGGCGCGGGCCAACCTGATCTTCGGCCTCCACGTCCACGTCGGCATCGAGGACCGGGAGCTGCAGATCCTGGTCCTGAACGCGGTGCGCTGGTTCCTGCCCCACCTCCTCGCCCTGTCCGTGAACTCGCCCTTCTGGTGCGGCCGCAAGACGGGCGTGAAGTCCGTGCGCTCCACGATCTTCAAGCGCTTCCCGCGCACGCAGATCCCCGACTCCTTCCGCTCCTGGCACGAGTACCAGAAGTTCGTGGACCTGCTCGTGCGCACGAACTGCATCGACGACGCCAAGAAGATCTGGTGGGACGTGCGCCCGCACGCGCATTTCAAGACCCTGGAGTTCCGCATCTGCGACATCCCCAGCCGGATGGAGGAAACGATCGCCATCGCCGCCCTCGTCCAGGCGCTGGTGGGCAAGCTGCGCCGGCTCTTCGAGAGCAGCCTCTGCCTGCGCGTGCACGATCGCGCGGTCATCATGGAGAACAAGTTCCGGGCCCTCAAGCGCGGCCTGGACGGCCACATGATCGCGTCCGACCTCAGGGGGGAGCGCCCCACGCGCGAGCTGATCGCGGAAATGCTCGATTTCGTGGACGACGTGGTGGACGAGCTGGGCACGCGCGAGGAGATGACCCGCCTGCGCGTCTGGGCTCACGCCGGCGACACCGGCGCCGACCGGCAGGTCGCGGTCTGGGAGAACACGCACGACCTCCGGGCGGTGGTGGACTTCCTGGTGGACGAGACCCGGCGCGGCCTTTAGACTCTACGCGGATGGTCTCGCCCCCTCGGCTCCTCCTCGGCCCCCGCCGCTACACCTGTGAGCTCAAGCGGACCTATGGCAAGGAGTACTGCCTCCAGGAGTGCCCCACCCTGCGCGCTACCCACCGCTACGACTACGTGCGCGTGGAATCCGCGGCCGACCTGCCGCCTGCCGACGACGCCACGATCGACGTCGCCATCCTGGACATGAACCACGGCTGGCCGAACCTCGGCCACGACTCCATCGTGCACGCCGTCCAGGACGCCGCCTGCGACCTGGCCCCCGTCCTGGAGCCGGCCGGGCTGCGCATCCGCACCCTGTCCTTCGAGGTCCGGCATCGATCCCCATCGGAACGACGGCACGGGCGCGGGCACGCAGGGCATCCGCGAGGATGCGGCCTGGGAGCCGCGCCTCTTCACGCTCTTCGACCAGATCCGCGAGTCTCCGGAGGCCGCGCTCCTCGCGGTGTGCCACAGCTTCGGGGTGATGTGCCGGTGGTCGGGGATCGCTCAGCCCGTGCTGCGCCCCGCGGAGAAAGGGGGCAAGAGCGCGGGGATCCTCGAGAACGTGCTGACGGACGAGGGAGCGCGGCACCCCTGGTTCCGGCAGCTCGCGGAAGAGCTGCCCGACCACCGCCGGCTGCGCATCGTCGACCATCGCCTCTACGACCTCATCGCGCCCGCGGGGCCGCTGCCGGGCGGCGCGCTCGCGATCGGCCACGAGACCAGGGGCATTGGTGGTCCGGAGGGCGAGGCGCTGACCATGGCCGAATGGGCGCGCGACGCCGCGGGAGTCATGCCGCGCATCTTCGCGGTGAACCACCATCCCGAGATCGTGGACCGCTCACGCCAGATGCTGGTCCTGCAGCAGAAGCTCGACCGCGGAGAAGTCACGCGCGAGTGGTTCGAAGACCGCGCGCGCGTCCTGACCGAGACCTATCCGGACGACGCGGCCGACTACCGCCTCCACCTCACGTCCGATTACACGCTGATGGGTCCCCTGCGCTACCAGCTCTATCGTCAGGTGCGGCTGCGCGCGACCGCGCTCGGATTGACCCCGCCCCTCCACGAGGACGAGCTGCTGCAGGCCCAGCCGGTGCGGCCGGCGGCCGTCTAGGCACCGGCGCGAAGCCGGACGTGCATCCGAATCGTTTCGCGGACGCCGCGGCCGCGATAGGCTTGAGCCCTCGATGAACCTGCGGCCGCCGTTCCCCGCCGACCTCACCCCCGAAGAAGAGATCGCGCGCTTCGAGCTGCTCAAGCCGCGGCTGGAGGAGGTCTGGCAGTCCCTGGTCTACGGCGACGAAGAGGCCTACACGTCCGTGGTGGTCCCCTCGCTCACCCTCGACCAGTCCGAGCTGCGCAAGCTGCCGGGAGCGAGCTTCTACGAGGAGCGGCTGCTGTTCCTGCTCATCCGCCTGCGGAATCCCCTGGCGCGGATGGTGTTCGTGACGTCACAGCCGGTGCACCCTTTCGTGCTCGAGTACTATTTCCAGTTCCTGGCCGGCATCCCGGGCAGCCACGCGCGCGCCCGCCTCACCCTGCTGTGCGCCTACGACGCCTCCCCGCGCTCGCTCACGGAGAAGATCCTGGAGCGCCCGCGCCTCCTCCAGCGCATCCGCGACGGCATCGACGACACCCGGCGCGCGTACCTCACCGTGTTCAACTCGACGCCGCTGGAGCGGCGGCTGGCCGTCCTCCTCGACATCCCCCTCAATGGCGTGGACCCCTCTCGGGACCGAAGACGTCCGCACGGAGCACGACGTCATCAACGCGCTCCAGGACCTGAAAGCCCGACGGCCCGGCCTGGGGCGGGCCGTGGTCAAGCTCAACGACAGCTTCTCGGGCGAAGGGAACGCGGTCTTCCGCTACCCGCTGGAGACGACGCCGGACGCGCTGGAAGACGAGCTCCGCGCCCTGGAGTTCGCCGTGCCCTCCGAGACGCCGGTCCTCTACTTCGAGAAGCTCGGACGCATGGGCGGCATCGTCGAGGAGTTCATCGAGGCGCCGGAGAAGGCCTCGCCGAGCGCGCAGCTGCGCATCAGCCCGAGGGGCGAGGTGCTGCCGATCTCGACCCACGACCAGCTCCTCGGCGGGCCCAGCGGCCAGGTCTTCCTGGGCTGCGTGTTCCCCGCCGACCAGAGCTACCGCATGCGGATGCAGGAGGCAGCGATCAAGGTCGGACGGGTGCTGGCCAGCCACGGCGTGGTCAGCCGGTTCGGCGTGGACTTCCTGGTGTGGCGCGCCAGCGCGGCGGAGGAATGGAAGATCTCCGCGCTCGAGATCAACCTGCGCATGGGCGGCACGACGCATCCGTACCTCGCCCTGCAATTCCTGACCGGCGGCCAGCTCGATCCCGCCACCGGGCTGTACCTCTCGCCCTCCGGTCACACCAAGTACTACCGCGCGACGGACAACCTCAGCGGCGAGTTCTACCGTGGCTTGCTGCCGGAGGACCTCATCGAGATCCTCACCGTCAACAAGCTCCACTACAGCCACGCCACCGAGCGGGGCGTGCTCTTCCACCTCATCGGCGCGCTCTCGCAGTTCGGCAAGGTCGGGCTGACCGCGATCGCGAGCAGCCCCGAGGAAGTCGACGACCTCTACCAGCGCACGCTGACCGTGCTCGACCGTGAAGCCAGCCGGGGCCACTATCGCACTCCCGACTCCGGCACCCGCGGCCACATCTGAGATCGGTGGCCGCCGCGGGAAGCCCCTACTTCTTGCGGGACGCCTTTGCCCCCGTGGGCTGGGTCCGCATCTTGCGGGCGGCCCAGAACGCGTCGAGGTCGCCCTTGGACGCGGCGAAGGCCATGGCGATGAGACGGGCGCGCTCGATCTCCTTCGCGTCGGGCTGGAGGGCCTTGGCGACCTGCACGGAGAGCGCGGCGAGGGGATCGGCCTGGGCGGCCTTCATCTCCTTGGGGCCGACGCGGAAGGGAGCGGCCAGGCTGAGAGCCGAGTCGTCGTCCACGGCGAAGGCCTCCGCCGCGCGCGCCGGGGCGGCCGGGCCCTCGCCCTTCTCCGCCGGCCGCGAGCGCGCGGCGTCGCGTGCGGCCGCCCGCGCGCGGTCCGCTTCTTCGCGCAGCCGGCGCACCTCCTCCGCGAGGCGGGGCAGATCCTGGCGCGCGGACTCGAGCGTCTCCACGATCGCGCGGCCCTTGTCTGGCGGCGCGTAGAGGTGGACCGCGTCGTCGGCGTCCGCCGCGCGCAGGATGAAAACGCCCAGCCCGGCCTCGGCCTGCTGGCGCCATCCCCGGTCGCCCAGGCGGGCCGCGCGCGCGAGGATGGCCTGGAGCTCGTCGTCGGAGAGCGGCCGGTTCGCGCTCACCGCGCGTCCCTCCCCGCGGGGCGCGCGACTCCCGCCTCGGACTGAGCGACCAGGCGGCGCGCTTCTTCGCGGGCCTCGTCCAGGGTGCGCACGGCCCCGTCGAGCTGGCGCTCGTAGACCGCGCTCACGATGCGGCCCACCTCGGGCCCTGGACGAAGGCCGAGCTCGAGCACGTGGCGGCCCCGGAGCAGGGGATCCGGCGGGCGCTCGGCCACCTCCAGTTGGCGCACCCGATCGAGGAACCACTCCATCGCGACGGGCGGGAAGTCTCCCGTCCGTCCCAGGCAATCGGCGCGCGCGACGCGATAGAGAAGGGCAGGCTCGCACTTGCGCGCGAGGCGGCGGATGGCGCCGTCTCCGACGCGGTCGCGATCGTCGTAGAACTGGCCGGGTTTGAGGTGATTGCCGACCAGGCCCAGCACCTGCGCGCGGACGTCGTACCCGTGCAGGCGATGGACGTTCCAGCGGTCGAGCAGCGCATTCGTGGGTGCCAATCCCGCCTCCTCGTGCGCATACGATCGTAGCCGGCCGTCGAGCCGGCGCGTCGTCGCCGGCTTTCCCAGATCGTGACACAACGTGCCCAGCATCACCGCGTTCGCGCGCGGGGCGTCGAGGTCCTCGATGAGGGCGGCCGCCTGGTCCACGGCCATCAGGGTATGGACCCACACGTCGCCTTCGGGGTGCCAGTCGGGGTCTTGCGGCGTCCCGATCAGGGGGATCAGCTCCGGCGCGACCGCGGGCAGCAGGTTCCACTCGCGCAGGAGGGCCAGTCCCCGCGAAGGCCGCCGGGCCTTGAGCAGCAGCTTCTGGATCTCGCCGAAGACGCGCTCTGCGGGCAGCTCCGCCAACGGCATCGACGCGCACCGCCGCGCCGTCTCCGGATCGACGGCGAGCTCGAAGCGCGCGGCGAGCTGGACGGCGCGCAGCGCGCGCAGCGGATCCTCCCCGAACGTCACGGGATCCACCGCGCGCAGGACGCGCTTTTCGAGGTCGCGCTGGCCGCCGAAGGGATCGACGAGCGTCTGGGCGAAGGGATCGAACATCACCGCGTTGATCGTGAAGTCGCGGCGGCGCGCCGCCTCTTCGAGGGAGAGGTCGGGATCGCCGGTCACGGCGATGCCGCGATGGCCCGGTCCCGCCTTCGAGTCGCGCCGCGGCAGCGACACGTCCACCGCGCCGCCCGCGCCCTCGAGACCGCTGACCTTGAAGACGGTGAAGGCCTCGCCGACGGCGTCCACGCGCCCGACGCGCGCGAGCGCTTCCTTGAGACGGGGGAGGGCGAGGCCGAAGACCTCGATGTCGAGATCCTTGTGCGGCCGGCCGAGGAGCGCGTCGCGCACCGCGCCGCCGACGAGGTAGGGCCGCCCCCCGGCGTCCCGGAGCGCTTCCAGGAGACGACGCACTCCGGAAGGGACCTCGGGGCCCACGAGCCGAATCGTAGCACGCGCCCACGAGCGGCCCCGACCTCGGCTATGGTGGTGAGTGAGGGAGGCACTCATGGCGAAACCAATCCGCAACCCGCAGGCCGGCCGCGAGACCCACACCACCATCCCCACCGAGTACGTGGATGAGGCGTCGATCGTCCCCTCCCCGACCGCGGTGGCCGCCGAGGCCATCGCCACGGGCGTAGTGCCGCTCGAGTCGCAACACGGCCATCCGGACGACCGGGAGATCCCGGGGGAGGACGAGCTCCTGCGCGCCGGCGATCCCGACAATCGCGTGACCGACAACGCGTTCGTCGGCGACGAGACGCCCGTGGGCGACATGCCCTCGCCGGACCACAATCAGGTGGACGACATCGGGCGCGTCATGGGGGTGCAGGAGGAAGACAGCGGAGCCCTGCGCACTTCGTCCGAGATCCTGGCGCGCCGCGATCAGTCCCGCGGCCATCTCGACGAATCGCCCGACCCCAACCCGGAGACGCGGCGCCGCTGAGGCATTCGCCACAGTTTGTCGAAGCGGCGCGGCTTTTTGCACAGCCGGCCCCCGCCTGGCGGAGAGAACGACGGCCGGCCTCGCGCCGGCCGTTGCGCTTTCCGGCGCCGTGAATTAGCGCGCGCGGCCGCACGGTCGGCCCCGTGCATCGGCGTGATCACGCGCACACGGCGCGCCTTTTGCAAAGGCGTGGGAGCGTGAAGCCGGCCGCCGCCGGTACGAACCTCCGAGGGAAAGGGCGGCCCGCGAGGAGATGCCATGCGCACCACCACGCTGACCGCCATCATCATCGCTGCCCTGGCCACGGCCGGGTTCACCGCGGAGAAGACCCGCAAGCCCCGGCTCGACTTGCGCGCGGCGCCGCGCATGGCCTTCTCCCCCGTCAACGTGCTGCTCACGGCCGAGCTGATGGGCGGCGACGACGTCGACCAGTTCTACTGCCCCGAGATCGAGTGGAACTGGGACGACGGCGGCAAGAGCGTGCACGAATCGGACTGCGCGCCCCTCGAGGCGGGGGGCACGTTCGAGCGGCGCTACACCGCGCAGCACGCGTTCCGGCAGGCGGGAACGTACAACGTCAAGGTCACGATGCGGAAGGCCAATCGCCCGGTGGCCGTCGCCACGGCGACGGTGACCGTGCGCCCGGGCGCCGGCGACATGAGCGCCGCCGACCCGAACTGACTCGCTAGGACAGCGCGCCAATCAGCACGTCGAGCGCGCGCTCGGCCGCATCGTCCAGCAGCCGCGTCAGCGGCTCCGTCTGCAGCTGGAAGGCGGCCGGGAGCGCTTCTTCCAGCCGCCCCGCATCGGTCCCCACCAGGATGGGCCGGCGCGATCCCGCTCTCGTCATCACGTGTGACGCGGCCAGGCGCGCGACGAGGCCGTTGCCGCGATCGAAGGGCAGGATCTCCATGATGCGCGCGTAGACGAGGGCGCCTTGTTGGGCCGCCTTCAGCTCGCGCGCGCTGTCGCCGCCCAGCCACTCCTGCACGATGGCGAGGCGGGAGGCGACGAATTCCGGCGGCGCCGGCGGCGGGCCTCCCGGCCGATCTCGGGCCTGCCGGCGCAGGGCGCGCTCCCCCGTCAGCGCCGCCTGCCAGGTGAGGATGGCCTCGACCGTGAGGCCCGCCCGCGGATCGACGGCGAAGACGGCACGGCGCAGGGCCGCGGCCGTGTCCGCTTCCTCCGGCGTGCCCACTTTCCCGGCCAGCTCGAGGCTGCCCCTCACCTGCGCGGCCACCAGCGCTTCCGCGAGCGCGGCGTCCGCGGCGGCATCGCGGCCGCCGAGGAGCGCGGCCAGACGCTTCTCCTTCATCGCGGCGCTCGGCGCGAGCCTGAGCCCTGTGATCTCGACCATGGTCCTCCCGGATGACTAGCGTACAATGCCAGGGGTCGCTCAGAACCTCGCGATGGGAGACGTCATGAGATTCACCCTGCCGTTCGTGATCCTGGCCGCCGTCCTGGCCGTTCCCGGCAACCCGGCGGACGCCGCCAAGCCCAAGAAGCCGAAGCTCGACCTGCGCGCGACCCCGCGCATGGCGTTCTCGCCGGTGAACATCCTGCTCACCGCGGAGCTCACCGGGGGCGACGACGTCGAGGAGTTCTACTGCCCCGAGCTGGAATGGGAGTGGGACGACGGAGGCAAGAGCGTGCACGAGGCGGATTGCCCTGCCTACGAACCCGGAGTGAGCAAGATCGAGCGGCGCTTCACCGCGGAGCACGAATACGGCAAGGCGGGCATGTACAACGTCAAGCTCACCATGCGGCACGCCAACCGCACGCTGGCCCAGACGACCATCAAGATCACGGTCCGCCCCGGCCTCGGCGACCGCACGCTGGAGAGCCCGCAGCCCTAGACGCTGCGCAAGCTCAGCACCCGGCGGGCTCGCACTCTCAGCAGCACGGTAGGGCTCGCGAGATCAGCAGCGAGCGGTGTCCTGACGATCGCTCGTCGGCTGCATCTCGCCCTGCCCGACCTAGCCGCTGCTCATGCTCTCGAGGAACTCCTTGTTCGTCTTGGTCTTCGAGAGCCGCTCCAGCAGGAGCTCCATGGCCTCCGGAGGCGAGAGCGCGGTCAAGACCTTGCGCAGGATGTAGGTCCGGTTGAGCTCGTCCTTCGGGATGAGCAGCTCCTCCTTGCGCGTGCCGCTGCGGTTGATGTCGATGGACGGGAACACGCGCTTGTCCGTGAGCTTGCGGTCGAGCACGATCTCCGCGTTCCCCGTGCCCTTGAACTCCTCGAAGATGACGTCGTCCATGCGCGAGCCCGTCTCCACGAGCGCGCTCGCGATGATGGTCAGTGACCCGCCCTCCTCCACGTTGCGCGCGGCGCCGAAGAAGCGCTTGGGCCGCTGCAGGGCGTTGGAGTCGACACCGCCGGACAGGACCTTCCCGGAGGCGGGCACGATCGTGTTGTAGGCACGGGCCAGGCGCGTGATCGAATCCAGCAGGATCACGACGTCCTTCTTGTGCTCGACC
>QHVP01000254.1:0-1252 GCA_003222295.1 Acidobacteriota bacterium
ACATGGTCGTGCTGGGCTGCACCCACTACGCGTTCGTCGGGGCGCCCCTCCAGCGCGTGTTCGGCCCGGCCGTGACGTTGGTGGATAGCGCGCCGGCCATCGCGCGAAGGACCACGCAATTGCTCGAGCAGGGCCGCGAGCGGCGCGACGCCGGGGACGGCGGCCTGCGCGTGCTCACGACGGGCGATCCAGGGAAGGTGGCTGCGGTCGTACAGCGGCTCTGGGGGCGGCCGGTCGTCCTGGAGTCGGTGCGCATCTGAGTCCCGGCGCCCCCCGAGAAGGCGGTCAGGCGGCGTCGTGGAAGATGATGCCGAGGGCGAAGCGCGTGCCCGCGCACACGCGGCTGACGCCGTGCCGCACGTTCGTGCGGTAGAAGCCGCGGCTCCCCAGGGCGGACCAGAAGCGATTCGCGAAGACCACCCTCTCGCCCTGCTCGCCCGGTATGACCTCGGCGATGGACTGCGCGCGCGGCCGGTGCTGGATCTTCGCCCCGCTCGGAACGACGACGGCGCGCATCATCAGCGACGGCGAGCGCGCGCGTCGGAGGCTACGGCTTCGGCTGGATTCCAGTCGTACATCGGGCGCTTCCCGGACCAGAGGCTGAGGTGAATGCGTTCTCCAACCTCGGGGGATCGGATCCGGGAGGGGTCGCCCGCGCCGTGGCCGCCCTCTACGCGCCGGTCCTCGCCGTTCCGTCACCGCCGCCGGCGCGCTGACGCCACGGCCTCTCGAAGAGCGCGGAACTGCCGCGTGAGGTCCTCGAGGCCGTAGTGCGCGTTGAGGCCGCTCGGGTTGGGGAGGACCCAGGTCAACGCGCCGGCCGTGAGTGGGTCCTGCCGGCCGATGGCCGCGTCCAGCCGGGCGAAGCCGCGACGATAGGCCACCACACCGAGGATGGCGATGGTGTGTGGCCGGTAGCGCATGACCTTGGCCACCAGCGCGCGCGCGCCGCCGGCCAGCTCCTCGGCGGTGAGCTCGTCGGCGCTCGCCGTCGTGCGCGGGCACAGGTTCGTGATCCCGATCCCGAGTGCCAGCAACGTGGAGTCCTCCTCCGGGGAGAAGAGGCGGGGGGTGAAGCCCGAGGCGTGAAGGGCCTTCCAGAAGCGGTTCCCGGGCCGGCCGAAGTGGTGGCCGATGGCGGCGGAGTAGAGGCCGGGATTGATCCCGCAGAACAGGACGCGCAGGCCGGGAGCGATCACGTCCGGGAGGCGGCGGCGGCGGGCGCGGATCAGGGCCGCGACATCCGGGCGCG
>QHVP01000254.1:1257-2344 GCA_003222295.1 Acidobacteriota bacterium
CCTTGCCCCGATAATCAACGTGTATGAGCACGCTGCGCGACCGCGTGGGCGGGCGGTCCTACGACGCGGTGATCGTCGGCGCGGGCCCGAACGGGCTGGCCGCGGCGCTGACCCTCGCCCGCGCCCACCGGTCCGTGCTCGTGCTCGAGGCGGCGGACACGGTGGGCGGCGGCACGCGCACGCAGGAGCTCACCCTCCCGGGATTCCGCCACGACATCTGCTCCGCGATCCATCCCCTCGGCGTGGGATCGCCCTTCTTCCGCAGCGTGCCCCTGTCGGAGCACGGGGTCGAATGGATACAGCCGCCGCTCGCTCTCGCCCATCCCCTCGACGACGGCACGGCGGGCGTGGTGGCGGAATCCCTCGATGAGACGGCGCGGGTGCTGGGGCCCGATGGCGGAGCGTGGCGCCGGCTCTTCGGGCCTCTGGCCACGCGCTGGGACAGCCTCGCGCCCGATCTCCTGGGGCCGGTCCTGCACGTGCCGCGTCATCCCCTGATGCTCGCCGGCTTTGGGCTGCGCGCGATCTGGCCGGCGGCGATGCTGGCCCGGACGCTGTTCCACACCGAGCGGGCGCGCGGCCTGTTCGCGGGCCTGGCCGCGCACGCGATCCTGCCCCTCGAGCGGCCGCTGACCGCGGCTTTCGGGCTCGTCATCGGCATGACCGCCCACGCGGTGGGCTGGCCCCTGGCGCGCGGCGGATCGCAGACGATCGCCGATGCGCTGGCCGCCCTCGTCCGTGCCCACGGCGGCGAGATCCTGACCGGCGCCCCCGTCTCGGCCCTGGCCGAACTCCCGCCGGCCCGCGTCACGCTGTTCGACGTGACTCCCCGCCAGCTCGTCGCCATCGCGGGCGAGCGCCTGCGCGGGCGCTATCGTCGCCGCCTGGAGCGCTACCGCTACGGTCCGGGAGTGTTCAAGATCGACGCCGCCCTCGACGGCCCCATCCCGTGGCGAGCGAGGGAATGCGAGCAGGCGGGGACCGTCCATCTCGGCGGCACGCTGGCCGAAGTCGCGGCTGCGGAGGCCGCGGTCTGGCGTGGCGAGCACCCCGATCGTCCCTTCGTGCTCGTCGCCCAACAGAGCCT
>QHVP01000255.1:0-4355 GCA_003222295.1 Acidobacteriota bacterium
ATGGGGGTCGAGGTCGTGCTGCGCGACGCCTTCCGCCGCGCCCAGGACTACAAGCGGGAGTGGGAGGAGTACGACGCAAAGCTCCGCGCGGCCGGGGCCAGGGGCGAGCGTCCCCTCGCCCCGCGCAGGGACCTCCAGCTCGACGAGCTGCGCGACATCCTCGAGGGCAAGGTCTACGTGCACGCCCACTGCTACCGCGCGGACGAGATCCTGATGCTCATCCACCTGGCGGAAGAGTTCGGCTTCAAGGTGCGCACGTTCCAGCACGTGCTCGAGGGCTACAAGGTCGCGAGCGAGATCGCGAAGCACGGGGCCGGCGCCTCGACCTTCGCGGATTTCTGGGGCTACAAGATGGAGGCCTTCGACGCCATCCCCTACAACGCCGCCATCATGGCCGCCCACGGCGTCAACGTCTCCCTCAACTCCGACGACGACGAGCGGGCGCGCCGCCTGTACTGGGAAGCGGCCAAGGCCGTGAGGTACGGCGGGGTCTCGGAGATCGAGGCCCTGAAGATGGTCACCCTGAATCCGGCCTGGCAGCTCGGCGTGGACAAGCGGGTGGGCTCGATCGAGGTGGGCAAGGACGCCGACATCGCGATCTTCAGCGCCCATCCGTTCGACCCGGCCACGCGGGTCGAGATGACCCTGGTGGACGGCATCGTCTACTTCGACCGGGCGCACGACGACGGGAAGGGCACGATCGCGGTCGCGGGAGGCGCGCGATGAAGGCGGCGCGCTTCGGGATGATCGCCGTCGCGCCGCTCGTGGCCACGATCGCGCTCGCCGCGGACGCCCCGCGCACGATCGCGATCCGCGGCGCCCGCGTCGTCACCGTGTCCGGTCCCGTCATCGAGAAGGGCACGATCGTCCTGTCCGGAGGCAAGATCGCGGCGGTGGGGGCGGATGCGGCCGTGCCCGCGGGGGCCGAGGTCATCGACGGCACGGGGAAGACGGTCTATCCGGGCCTCATCAATGGGCTCACCACGCTCGGCCTGACCGAGATCAGCAGCGTCCCCGGCTCGGTGGATACGACCGAGACGGGAGACATCAACCCCCAGGCGCGGGCCTGGCTCGCCGTGCAGCCGCACAGCGAGCTGATCCCGATCGCGCGTGCGAACGGCACCACGGTGGTGCTCACCGCGCCCCTGGGCGGCCTCGTGTCCGGGCAGAGCGCGCTGCTGCGCCTGGCCGGGTCCACGCCGGAGGCGCTCACGGTGAAGCAGCCGGTCGCGATGCACATGGTCTATCCGACCGGCCGCCCCTCGTTCAGCCTGGCCCGTCTCTTCGAGGAGCCGGAGCTCAAGACGTTCGAGGAGCGGCTGAAGGACCGGCGACAGAACCAGGAGAAGGATCTGCGCCGGCTGGGCAACCTGATCGAGGACGCGCGCGCCCTGGGCCAGCGCCGCGGCGCGAACGTGCCCTCGGACGTCGATCTCGCCGAAGAGGCGCTGGGCGCGGTGGCGCGGGGGGAGCTGCCGGTGGTCATGCGCGCGGACGCCGAGGACGAGATCCGCGGCGCCGTGCGCTTCGCGGGCGAGCACCGCCTCAACCTCATCATCGCGGGCGGCCTGGAGGCCTGGCGGTGTGCGGATCTCTTGAAGGACAAGGACGTGCCCGTCCTCCTCAGCGTCGACCGCCTGCCGCGCCGCGAGTCGGACCGCTACGACGCCGCCTTCACGAACCCTTCGGCGCTCCACCGTGCGGGCGTGCGCTTCGCGATCGTGAGCGACGACGCCGCGGACATCCGCAACCTGCCCTACGAGGCGGCGATGGCGCGCGCCTATGGCCTGCCCGCGGAGGTCGCGCTGCGTGCGATCACGCTCTCGCCGGCCGAGATCTTCGGCGTGGCGGATCGGATGGGCGCGCTGGCCGTGGGCAGGGACGCGGACGTCTTCGTGGCCACCGGGGACATCATGGACACGCGCACCCAGGTCACGCACGTGTTCGTGGACGGCGTCGCGCAGTCCCTGGAGACGCGCCACACCCGCCTCTTCCGCGAGTTCAAGGACCGGCCCTAGCGGGCGGCGGAACAACCCGCGGGCGGCGATCCTTGCCGGGCGGGTGTCTCGCGAGGACAAATGACTGTACTCAAATCGAGTACGATCATCGTCCTCATCAGGGCATCGTCCCCGGAGCCTCGCGCCGCCGCCGAAATCGCCCGCGGAGGGCTTCCCACGACGCGGTTGAGGGTCCGGAGCGTCTCGTCGGTCGTGCGCCTCTTCACGAGGCGAAACATTGTACTCAAATCGCGTACAGTCAACCTGCGCGAGACGATCTACCGCCCGACGCGATGAGGATGGCTGCGGCTAGCCCTTGGTGATGCGCTCCAGGCCGCCCATGTAGGGGCGCAGGACCTCGGGCACCACCACCGAGCCGTCTGCCTGCTGGTAGTTCTCGAGGATCGCGACGAGGGTCCGGCCCACCGCGAGTCCGCTGCCGTTGAGGGTGTGCACGAAGCGCGGCTTGGCCTTCGCCTCCGCGCGATAGCGCAGGCTCCCGCGCCGGGCCTGGAAGTCGCTGCACGTCGAGCACGACGAGATCTCGCGATACGCGTCCTGTCCGGGCAGCCACACCTCGAGGTCGTAGGTCTTGGCCGAGTTGAACCCCATGTCACCCGTGCACAGCAGCACCACGCGATAGGCGAGCCCGAGGCGCCTCAGGACCTCTTCCGCGTCGCCGACCATCGACTCCAGCTCCGCCATCGACGTCTCCGGAGTCGTGAGCTTGACCAGCTCCACCTTGTGGAACTGGTGCAGGCGGATGAGGCCGCGCACGTCCTTGCCGTAGGAGCCGGCTTCGGAACGGAAGCAGGGCGTGAACGACACGTAGTGCTTCGGCAGGTCCGAGGCTTCGAGGATCTCGTCCCCGTGCAGCGCGGTGAGCGGCACCTCCGCCGTCGGGATCAGGTAGAGGTCGCGGTCGCCCGTGCGCGTCTTGAACAGGTCGCCCTCGAACTTCGGGAGCTGGCCCGTGCGCAGCATGGTGTCCGGGGTGACGAGGTAGGGCGGGACGACTTCGGTGTAGCCGCGCTCGCGCGTGTGCAGGTCGAGCATGAAGTCGACGAGCGCGCGCTCCAGCCGCGCGCCGGCGCCCGTCTGCACGGCGAAGCGCGCGCCCGAGATCTTGGCCGCGCGCTCGAAGTCGACGATCCCGAGCTCCGGGCCCAGCTCGAAGTGCGGCCGCGGCTTGAAGTCGAAGCGCGGCGGCGCGCCCACGCGGCGCACCTCGACGTTGGCGGACGCGTCGCGCCCTCGCGGCACGGAAGCGTCGGGGAGGTTGGGGATGACGAGGAGCGCCCGGCGAATGGCCTCCTCGACTTCGGCCAGGCGATTCTCGAGCGTCTTGATCTCATCCGAGACGCCTTTCATCTCCGCCTTGAGCCCGCCCGCGTCCTCGCGCGCGCGGCCGCGGCGCGCGATCTCCTCGCCGCACACGCGCTGGCGGTGACGGAGCTGCTCGACCTTCTGGAGGAGCGCCCGCCGCTCGGCGTCGAGCGCCCAGGGGTCGCCCTGGGAGAGATCGAGGCTCGCGCCGCGCGCGGCGAGCATCTCCTCCACGGCGGCCCGATTCTCCACGACCCATCTGAGGTCCAGCATGTTTAGTAGGGGGGGCACTTGCGCCTCACCCTGGTGGGCGCTGCGCGACCCCCCCTGAAACCCCCCTCGCTCGTCGCCGCGCTGCGCGCGCCGCCGAGCTCTGCGGTCGGTCTGCGGTCGGTGAGCGTAACACACGGGCCACGCGTGCTAGCATCGATCGATGCTCGGGCGCGTGCGCAAGGCCGTCTTCCCCGCCGCCGGTCTGGGCACGCGCTTCCTGCCCGCCACCAAGGCCCAGCCCAAGGAGATGCTCCCCCATCATCATCGTCACCGGGCGCGGGAAGAACGCGATCGAGGATCACTTCGACGTCTCCTACGAGCTGGAGCGTTTGCTCCAGGAGCGCGGCAAGACCGACCTCCTCGACCAGGTGCGCGCCGTCTCCAACATGATCAACGTCTCCTACGTCCGCCAGGGCGAGGCCCTGGGGCTGGGGCACGCGGTGCTGGTGGCGCGCGACCTCGTGGGCGACGAGCCCTTCGCGGTCATGCTCGGGGACGACATCATCGACAGCGCGACGCCCTGCATGAAGCAGATGGTCCAGGTCTTCGAGAAGCATCAGGGGCCGGTCATCGCCGTGCATCGCGTGCCGCGCGACGAGATCTCGGCCTACGGGGTCATCGACGGAGTGGCCGAGCGCGGCGACGACCGCGTATACCGCATCCAGGACCTCGTGGAGAAGCCCAGCGCGGCCGAGGCTCCCAGCGACCTGGCCATCATCGGCCGCTACATCCTCACCCCCGACATCTTCGAGGCCCTCG
>QHVP01000255.1:4463-5632 GCA_003222295.1 Acidobacteriota bacterium
GGCTTCCTGAAGGCGACGGTGGAGTTCGCGCTCAAGCGCGAGGACCTGGGCGGCCCGTTCCGGGAGTATCTGAAGGGACTGAAGCTCTAGGACGACTTGCTGCCGCCGCCCGTCTTGGTGGCGGTGGAGGTCGACGAAGCGGCGGCCGCTTTGTCGCCGGACGACGCGCCGGTGTCCTTCGCGCCTGCGGATTTAGAGCCTTCGGATTTAGAGCCTTCGGATTTAGAGCCCTCGGACTTGGAGCCTTCGGACTTGGCGCCCTCGCCCTTCGATCCCTCGGACGCCGCCCCCTCGCCCTTCGCGGAGTCGCCCTTCCCGGCCTTCCCGTCCGACTTGCGCGCGTAGTCGGTGATGTACCAGCCGGTGCCCTTGAACTGGATGGCGGGCGCGGAGAGAGGCTTCTGGATCGCGGACCCGCAGGTGGGGCACGTCGTGAGGGCCGGGTCCGAGAACTTCCGGATCAGCTCGAACCGGCCGCACTTGGGGCACTGGTACTCGTAGAGCGGCAATCGAAAGCCTCCGAGGTCACTCTAGCACGGGGGCGCGGGAGCGCAGGCCCGAGCACGGACCTAGTGGACCTCCGCCCAGCTCGAGCCCAGGCGGGCGTCCGCGACCAGCGGCACGTCCAGCTCCAGCGCCCCTTCCATGATCTCCTTCACGAGCGCGCGCGCTCTCTCCGCTTCCGCCTCCGGCACCTCGAGCAGCAGCTCGTCGTGGATCTGCAGGATGAGGCGCGAGCCCATCTGCCGGCGGCGCAGCTCGCGGTGGAGGTCGATCATCGCCTTCTTGATGAGGTCGGCGGCGGAGCCCTGCACGGGCGTGTTCATGGCCTGGCGCTCCGCCTCCATGCGGACCTGGAAGTTCTTGGCGTTGAGGTCGGGCAGGCGGCGCAGCCTTCCCAGCAGCGTGCGCACCATGCCCGTCTTGCGTGCGCCGGCGATGGTCTCGTCGATGAACGCGCGCACGGCCGGGTAGCGCGCGAAGTAGGCCTGGATGAACTGATCCGCTTCCTTCTGCGTCACCCCGATGTCCTTGGCCAGGGTGAAGGCGGTCTTCCCGTAGAGGAGCGCGTAGTTCACCATCTTCGACACGCGCCGCTGCTCGTCGGGGCTGACCGCGGACAGCGGTCCGAAGATCTCCCGCCCCGTGCGGTCGTGCACGTCCTCGCC
>QHVP01000258.1 GCA_003222295.1 Acidobacteriota bacterium
GGCGTCGATCACAAGGTCATCGAGAAGTCCGGCTCGTGGTACGCCGTCGACGGCGAGCGCATCGGCCAGGGGCGCGAGACCGCGCGGCAGTTCCTGAAGGACAACCACGACCTGCGCAACGAGATCGACAGCCGGCTGCGGAAGGGGCTTGGCCTCCCCATGCCCGACGCCATCGTCGAGAAGCCCAAGGGAGAGAAGGCGGACGTGCTGCCCATGCCGGAGAAGAAGAAGGCCTGACGGCGACGAGCGCGTGACCAGGGAGGGCCTTCGGGCCCTCCTTCACGTCTAGCCGCCGATCTTCTTTTCGGGCAGCTCGGCGCTGAAGGTGGCCGTCTCGTACGCCTCGCGGTCCTTGATCACGGTCGCGAACGGCACCATGCGGATGGCGTCGTAGTCATCCGGGCACCACTTCTCGCAGGCCATGCACCCGATGCAGGTGTCGAGGTTGACGCTGAGGACGTGCAGCGTCTCCGCCGCGGGGTCCGGGGCGAGCGTGATGCAGTCGGGCACCGGGCAGACGGCGACGCAGTACTCGCACCCGCGGCCAAAGCACTTGCCGGGATCGATGATGGCGAGCATCTTGGGGTCGCGCTTCCGGACGCTGGTGGCCTGCGGCTGCGGCACCGGCAGCCTGTCATAGTCCTTGGGAAGCTTCCCGGGCGGCGGTACGGGTCGCGAGGCCATTCCGTCTCCTTGTGGTTCCGAGGTCAGTATAGCGCAGGCGCTTGTGACTCGTTCCGGAACGAGTTGAGCGCGGAGGGCTCAATCCGTTCCGGGACGGATAACCCATCCGCTCTGCGCGTGTCCACGACTCCGCGCGGTGATCACCCGCATCGGCCGCGCGTTGACCGTCGGCGCAGCGCCGTGATTGAATTGGGGTTCGCCTGCCTCGGCCTGGTAGCTCCAGGCCACCAACTCCGCGCTGCCCGGCGTCGAAACGCGGCCAAATCCGCCGATAATCCGCACAAGAAATCTGGCAAGTCCCCCGTCCCGATTCCGATGACGGCTCTGCGAAGAGCCGATCGCCAAGGAGCGCCACGATGCCAACGACCACGGGCCGTGTAGCGACGGTTGCCGCGCTTGTCCTTTCGGCGCTCATCCCGATTCCGTCCGTCGAGTCGCAGGCGCGGAAGGCGCCGGCGAGACCGCCGACAGTGCCGCCGCCTCTCGAAGCCTCGAGCCTCGGCCAGCTCCGCTATCGATACATCGGCCCGGTGGGCAATCGGTTGACCTCCGCCGCCGGCGTCCCCGGCGATCCCAGCACCTACTACGTGGGAGCGGCCTCGGGCGGGATCTGGAAGACCACCGACGGCGGAGTGAGCTGGGAACCGCTGTTCGACGAGCAGCCCGTCCAGTCGATCGGCTCGCTGGCCATCGCGCCCTCGGACCCGAACGTCCTCTGGGCCGGGACGGGCGAAGACTGCATCCGCAGCCACATCTCGATCGGCAACGGCATCTACAAGTCGACAGACGCGGGCAAGACCTGGACGCACATGGGGCTGGAGCGCACGGGCCGGATCGGCAAGATCGCGATCGATCCGCGAAACCCCGACGTCGTCCTCGCCTGCGCCCTCGGGCACGCCTATGGACCGCAACCCGAGCGCGGCGTCTTCCGGACGGCCGACGGCGGCAAGACGTGGGACAAGGTTCTCTTTGTCGACGAGAACACCGGCTGCTCCGACGTCGTGCTGGATCCGAGCAACCCCCGCATCGCCTTCGCCGGCATGTGGCAGCTCGAGATGAAGACCTGGGGACGAGAGAGCGGCGGGCCGGGCAGCGGCCTGTTCACGTCCAGGGACGGCGGGCTCACCTGGAAGAAGCTGAGCGGCAGCGGGCTGCCCACCCACACGATCGGGAAGGTGACGATCGCGTTGGCGCGGTCGAACCCCAGCCGCGTGTACGCGATCATCGAGACGGGCGACGGCGTCCCCTACAAGGGCAAGGAGACGGACCGCGGGACGCTGTGGCGGTCGGACGACGGCGGCGCCAACTGGCGCGTGGTCAGCTACGACCATGCCGTCAACGGCCGCCCCCACTACTACTCACACATGGCCGTCTCGCCCGCGAGCGAGAACGAGGTGTACTTCCTGACCGCCGGCTTCGCCGTTTCGCTCAACGGCGGCGAGACGTTGGAGATGCAACCCTTCGCCAGGAGCCCGGGTGGCGACAACCACGAGATCTGGATCGACCCCACCAACGCCGACCGCATGATCGTGGCCAACGACGGCGGCACCAGCATCTCCGTCAACCACGGCCGCACCTGGGAGCGCGTGCAGCTCCCCATCGCGCAGATGTACCACGCCACCGTCGACAACGAGATCCCCTACAACGTGCTCGGAAACCGGCAGGACGGGCCTTCCTAT
This sequence comes from Acidobacteriota bacterium, assembly GCA_003222295.1. Classification (GTDB taxonomy): domain Bacteria; phylum Acidobacteriota; class Vicinamibacteria; order Fen-336; family Fen-336; genus AA29. The sequence continues at coordinate 2,364 of QHVP01000258.1, forward strand.
CGAGGGCCGAGCAACAGCCGCGGCAGCGAGGGAGGGGCGGCGCCCGGGGGCGGCGCGCCGATACCGGCGCTGATCCCGCGCAGCATGTGGCACGGGGTGGAGGGCGGCGAGAGCGGCTGGGCCACGCCGGACCCCACGGACAGCAACGTCATCTGGTCCAGCGCGTCTGGCTCCGGCAGCGTGGGCGGGATCGTGGTGCGCTACGACGAGAGGACGCGCCAGGGCCGCCGCGTGGAGGTCTGGCCCGAATCGACGGGCGGCTGGCCTCCGGCCGAGCTCAGGTACCGCTTCAACTGGACGATGCCCCTCACGCTCTCGCCCCACGACCCGGGCACGGTCTACGTGGGCAGCCAGCACGTCCACAAGACGACCAACGGCGGCCAGAGCTGGCAGGTCATCAGCCCTGACCTCAGCACCAACGACAAGAGCCGGCAGCTCAGCTCCGGCGGCCTCACTCCCGACAACATCGGCGTCGAGTACGCGTTCGCGGTGATGGCGATCGCCGAGTCGCCACGGCAGAAGGGACTGATCTGGGCGGGCACCAACGACGGCCAGGTGCAGCTCACGCGTGATGGCGGCCAGACCTGGACCAACGTCACCAGGAACATCCCCGGCCTGCCGGCCTGGGGCACCGTCGGCAACATCGAGCCTTCACGCCACGACGCCGGCACCGCCTACCTGACGGTGGACCTCCACCAGGTCGACAACCGCGATCCCTTCGTCTACAGGACGAGCGACTACGGCCAGACCTGGAAGGCCATCGCGAACGGCATTCCTCACGGCGTCACGAGCTACGCGCACTGCATCCGCGAGGATCCCCTCCGCAAGGGGCTGCTCTACCTCGGCACGGAGAGCGCTCTCTACGTCTCCTTCGACGACGGCGAGAGCTGGCAGCCGTTGCAGGCCGGCCTTCCGCACGCTCCCGTGTACTGGATGGTCGTGCAAGAACAGTTCAACGACCTGGTCGTGTCCACCTATGGGCGAGGCTTCTGGATCCTGGACGACATCACTCCGCTACAGCAACTCACCCCCCAGGCGCTGGGCGCAGCGGCCCATCTCTTCGCGCCGCGGCCCGCCTATCGCTTCCGCGCGATCAACCTCAACTATGCCTCCTCGAACGACCCCACCGCGGGACGGGACCCCGCCTACGGCGCCACCATCCACTACTTCCTGAAGTCGGCCCCGAGCGGCGACGTCACGCTGCGGATCCTGGACGCGTCGGGCCAGCTCGTGCGGACGATCAAGGGCACGAAGCAGGTGGGCATCAACCGTGTGGTCTGGGACCTGCGGCACGAGCCGTCCCGGGAGGTGCGTCTGCGGACGAGCCCGGCCTACGCGCCGGACGTGCGCCTCGGACCCGAGGGCTGGCGGGCGCTGCCGGAAGGCGGCCGGCTGACGCTGATGGCGCCGCCGGGAACGTACACGGTGGAGATGACGGTGGGCGAGGAGAAGCAGACCCAGCCGCTGGTGGTGCGGAAGGACCCGCACTCCGGCGGCAGCGAGGCCGACATCCGCGCGCAATACGCGATGCTGCTCGACATACGCAAGGACCTCGAGACGGCGGCGGACATGGTCAACGTCGTCGAGTCGCTGCACAGCCAGTTGAGCGCCCTGACGCCGCTGGTCGCAGGCGGGGTGGAGGGGGCGCCGGTGCGATCGGCGGCCCAGACGCTGGACACGAAGCTCGTCGAGGTAGAGGACGGACTCATCCAGCGGAGGCTGACCGGCCGCGGACAGGACGGGACCCGGTGGCCGTCCCAGCTCGTCAGCAAGCTCACGTATCTGGCCAACGGCCTCGCCGGCGACGACTTCGCGCCCACGGACCAGGAGAAGGAGGTCCATGCCGTGCTGAAACAGCGGCTGGCGGCAAGCCAGTCCCGGCTGGACGAGGTCCGGAGCAACGACCTGGCGGCGCTGAACGACCTGCTCAAGCAGCACAACGTCCCGAACGTCGTAGCGCGAGCCCCAGACGCGCGTGAGTCGCGCTGAGGGCCACACTCGACTTCGGCGCCACCGCGGCCACGATCGCCGCAATGACCGAGTCTCGTCAGGCCCTCAGGGGCTCATCGGATCGATCGACGACGGCAGGGACAGCTCGCACCCGGATGGAGACGAGGACAGCTCGAGGCGGCCCGTGCCGGAGTCGTCCGTGTCGATCGCTCCTGCCGACGGGCGTAGCGTTAGCGACGAAGCTGACCTGGCCAATGACGTCGCCGCGCCGGTTTCCGTCCGTGACCGCGCTCACTCGTGTGCCCGCGCGCGGGACCTCGACGAGCGTTCCCGCGCGCGAGCTGAGGGAGAGCTCTGCGCTCTCTCGGACGGGGTCTAGACCACAGGCACCAGGCGGCCGGATATCGTCACCCCGAACGTGGCGTCCCCCGCACTGCTGTTGCGGCGAAACAGCGCGCGCACCGTCGTTCCAGGATTGGCGTACAGCTTCACCTCCTGGCTTGCTCGGAACAAGGCATCTCCGATGACGGCCGCCGGCTGCGCGTTCACCAGCAGATCGTGGCTCACGCCACCGAAAGGATCGGTCACGGTGGTGATCTGGAGTATCTCGACATGCTGGGTGGGGGGGACTTGACCGACCATACTGACGAACTCGATGGCGAGCCGGTAACCGGCGGGCACGGTCGCGATGTCGACCACGCTCACGTTGTAGCCCGACTGCGTGCTGTTGGCCGCGGCCTGGAAAGGCTGGAGGGCATCACCGAGATTGAACACCGGGACGGGGTTGGCCGTGGTGTTGGCAAGCTGGACGGTGTTGCTGGCCGGACTGATGCCGATGGTTGCCCCGGAGGCAAAGGTCACGGCGGGAGTGTTGGCGACGTTGACGCTGCCCGCGATCGTGGTCGTGCCCTGGGCGGCGGTGGGGACGGGCATCGAGGTCGGGTTGACGACGAGAACGTCCTGCGTGCGTGGGCCGGGGATGGCATTACTCGCGGCCGAGCTGCTGAGTAGAAGCCCGACGACGAGAACCGCGAACGCGGATGTGGCGAGTAGAGAGGTCCTGAGGCTGCTCATCGTGGTTCTCCTTTCTGGAGAGGTTAGGTGCTTGCCTGGTTCGCCTAGCCTCTACGAGATCCGTCTCGCGCGTGTTGTGAGCCCCGCCACGAAACGGCTCCCCTGCTCGACGGAAACCGGGCTACAGAAGAAAAGAGGGCCGTGCGGCGCAGGACACCGCATCGTCGATGGCCGCCCGGGTAATATCTCGCCCACATGACAGAGGACACGCGGGCGTGGAGATGTCGGTGTGGCGCGCGCGGGACGCTGGCCTACGAGGCGGCCTCGGACGAGCCCGACGAGAGGCAGATCTTCCATTGCCCGAAGTGCGGCCGGGAGTTGGAAGACTGCCGGCCCACTCGACGCGCGCGCCGAACGCCGAAGAACGCCGCCGACGACATGCCGATGGCCATGGCCGACCCAAGGCCTCTCAGCGATCAGGAAGTCGTCCGGTCGGGGAGCGAGTGGGAGTGGACGCAGCACCAACTCGGCAGCCTCGGAGTCATGGCGGAATCCAACTGGGCGCTCGACTGGGCGGAGCGCCTGTTGCACGAGGTGCGCCGGCTACGCGCGCAGATGCCTCTCCTCTAGCGCGCATCCAAGCACCGCCAATTCGATGACCGGCACTCTGGGCCGCGAGCGGTTTGGATGGATTCGGGCAGGTGGGGAATCCATGGCGCGCCTCCGCATCGCTCCGGCCGTCGCCGCCGGTCCGAAGCCGCGATCACGTCCGCACGGCCGAACGCCCGCGGAGCTCGCCGCGAACGCGGCCAGCGCGGAACGGACCTCCCGGCAGAAGCTCGATCTCAGCGGCGTGACCGTCCTCATCGTCGAGGACCATCCCGACTCGCGCGACATGCTGCGACAAGTCGTGGAGTCCTTCGGCGCCTCCGTGGCCGTCGCCGCTGATGGCCGCCAGGCCCTGCGCGTCACCTCGTGGATGAAGCCGGACCTCATCCTGTGCGACCTTCGCATGCCCGTCATCGACGGCTTCGGCTTCATCGACCGCCTGCGGCACGATCCGAACCTGAGCCGGACCGCCGTCCTGGCCGTCACCGCGCTCGGGAGCGACGCGGACATCAAGCGGACATGGGAAGCCGGATTCGACGGTCACCTCGTCAAACCCATCGACTACGAGATGATCGCCGCCCAGCTGGAACGGATCTTCTGGGCTCAGCGGCGAGACCGCGACGACGTAAAGAAGTGAGGACCCTGTCTACGGGTGCTCGCGTCCGGCCTTGCGGGCCTGCTCCACGAGATCGAGGGCGCGTCCGCGCAGATCGAGGCTACGCTGGGTCAAGCAGTGGGAGCGCGCCACTTCCTCGTCCAAGGCCATGATGACGTCCTGAGCGGTCTGGATCGCATCACGGGCCACGCCAAGCAGTTGCCGGCTCCGCGGATCCGATATCGTCCGATTGACGGCTTCCGACGCCTCGCGGATGGCCTGGTCGGCCGTGGCCTTTGAGATGCTCCCTCGGACGTAGGTCGCCGCGGCGACCGCCGCGCCCAGATCGCGGATGAGCACGTCGACCTCGGCCCACTCGGATGGCCCCATTGCTCGTGGGCCTTGGACGCGCGCGAGCGCATTGCGTTACGCCTTGGCACCCAGGCTCGCGCCGACCTCGGCACAATAGGGTCATGTTCCGGCCACACCGCGACTTGGCGGGCATTGGCGTATTGGCGGCCGCCGTGCTGACGGCGAGCTGCGATCGTGGGCCGGCCGCGGAGGTGGCGCGGCTCGGGACGCCGTCACCCACGCCGTCTCCTTCCCCCCCACGGGACTACTCGGCATTCATTGCATCCGTGGATGCGCTGGCCGCAGAGGCACTCCAGCGCGGGCCGGTGGCGGGTTTGTCGATCGCCGTCGTCGAGCACGGGAAGGCGGTGCTCGAGAAGGGCTACGGCTACGCGGACCAGGAGGCGGCGGTCCCGGCCACGCCGGAGACCTCCTATCCGATCGCATCGGTGAGCAAGCATTTCACCGCGGGCTTGATCCTGCGCCTGGCCGACCAGGGCAAGCTCGGTCTCGACGATCCCCTGAAGCGCTTCTTCCCCTCGGCGCGGCCGAGGATCGGCGACCTCACCATCCGGCACCTCCTCGATCACACCTCGGGCCTGACTCGCGGCGGGCCCGCGCCGCGGGCGGCAGCTCTCAGTGTCCTCACACGCGGGGGCACGGCTCGGGCGCAGGGCGCCGACTGGGATTACAGCAACTACAACTACTCGCTGCTCGGCCTCGTCATCGAGCAGGCCTCGGGCCGGGACTACTCCCGGTTCGTGCACGACGAGATCGTCGTGCCCCTGGGGCTGACCGGGACGGGTTACTGCGAGGATGGCACCGCCGTGCCCGGCCGGGGACTCGACTACCAGTCCGGCGTGAAGAGCGTTTCCCCCACGCCCTACTGGACGGAACAGAAGTTCTTCGCGGCCGGCGGTCTGTGCTCGACCGTGCTGGACCTCGTGCGCTGGGAGAAGGCTCTCGAGGAGGGACGCGTGATCAGCCCGCCCATGCTGCAGGCCATGCGGACGCCCGCCCGCCTTCCGAGCGGATTGCAGGCCGATTACGGCTACGGGACGCGCCTCGGGATCACGGGCAGCCATCGCAAGCTCGGCCACACGGGCGGAGGGCAGAGCAACAAGGCCGTGCTCGCCCGCTACCCCGACGACGACGTCACCGTCGCGGTGCTGCTCAACACCGAGCGCTCGCAAGCGCGCGTCACCGCCACCGATCTCGAAGAGCGTATCGAGCGGATGTTCTTTGGCCTCTCCGAGACTCCCACCGAGGACGTGGCGGCCCCCGCTGGGGACCTGCACCGTTTCGCCGGGCAGTACGGCGACGGGGTCCGGCTGGTGCGCGTGGCGGAGGAAGGGGGAGCGCTCACGCTCCATCCCGGCTCGCGCCATCGTCCTGACTCCCCTCTCGTTCCCCAGGGCGGCGACCTGTTCCTCGACGAGGACGACCCCTCCGTCCAGCTCCGCTTCCAGATCCGGGACGGCGAGGCGCTGGGCTACGGCCGCTACCACAACGGCTGGTTCGTGGCCCTGGGTGTGCGAATCGGACGCTTCTAGGGCAACCTTTTCTCGCCTGCCCCGGTACTTCCCTAAGATGCCGCCCGAACCGCTCGATGGAAGACATTCCGGACCACGCGCTGGTGGCTGAGGTGGCACGCGGAGACGCGGCCGCTCTGCGCGCGCTGTATCTGCGCTACGAGCGGCCGACCTTCAACCTGATCTTGAGGCTGGCCGGGAACCGGGAGATGGCCCAGGACATGATGCAGGAGACCTTCACGCGCGTGTGGACGAGGGCGCGTACCTTCCGCGGGGATCAGGGATCGTTCAAGGGTTGGCTGTTCACGATCGCGCTGAACGTGACCCGGAGCGAGCTGGGCCGGAAACGGCACGGCGTCCGCCACCTGGCGGATGACGCGGTCGAGCACCTCCCTTCCGGGGCGGATGGTCCGGACGTCCTGGTGGCGCGCTCCGAGGTGGGCCGCCTGGTGGCCGACGCGCTGGCCCAGCTGGCCCCGCACCTCCGGGAGGTCGTGGTCCTGAAGGTCTACCATCAGCTCAAGTTCCGCGAGATCGCCGACATCACGAAGACGCCCGAGGGCACGCTCAAGGCGCGCTTCCACCGCGCGGTGGCCGAGCTGCGGGAGCGGTTGGCGCCGGCCGGGAGCCGACCGGCGTGAGCGTCGAGCGCTCCGAGGGCGACCGCAACGCGCTCCTCGCCGTTCATTTCGGAGAAGGCGAGGCCCGGACCGTGGCCGCCACACGCGCGCACCTCGAAGGCTGCCCGCGGTGCCAGGAATACCTCCGCGTCCTGTCCGAAGTCGACGCGGCCCTGCGTGCATGGCCGGAAGAGGTGCCCCCGCCCGACCTCGCGGCGCGGGTCCTGTCGCAAGCGACGCGACGCCCGCAGCACGTCGCGGTGGTGGCGTCCGTGCCCAGCGCCATGCCGCTGGTCGGGCTGTTGCCGGTGATCGCGGCCCTTCTCCTCTCGATTCGTGAGCTGGCGCAGTGGCTGGCGGCCCTGCCCTTCTGGGACTCTCTCGAGGAGTGGCCGGCCGTTCAAGTCGCGGCACCGTTCGGAGCCGCCGCCCTCGTCTTGTTCGCGTTGGGAGGGCTGGCCAGCCTCGCCGCGGCCCCGGCGCTGCTGATGGAAAGCCGGAGATAGGAGGCGCGCGTGGAGCGAAAGAAGATCCTTGGTCGGGCGGCCCTGATCGGCGTGGCCGTGTTCGTGGTCGCGGCGGCGACGGCGGCGGCGATGGCGCTCCAGGTGCAGCGGACGGGCGCGCGGCACCGTGCGCTGGCCGAAGAGCAGATGGCTCAGCTCGCGCGCGAGTACCAGGGCTACCTGGACGAGACGGCGAAGGCGATCAAGGGACTGCCCGTCGATCCGAAGGTGATCGGCGAGATCCAGACGCGCCATTATCAACAACAGCCTGCCCTGTCCCTCTACGTCTGGGCCAGCAGCAATGCCGGAGAATTCCAGTTCGGCGTGCCTTCCGACGCCTTCGCCCGCCTCAACAACGCTTACGACCAGAACCGCGAGGTGATCGCCAAGGACAACCACTTCGCGAACCGCGACCAGTTCCTGCGGACGCTGCTGCACCACTCGCGGCGAATCGAACGGGTGGAGGCCGGTGAATCCGACGATTCCGACGACCGCCGCAGCCCCGCGCGCCGGCACGAGCCGAGCTGGTGGCGCTTCTACGACGAGAACGAGGACTGGGGATTCTCCCGGGACCGCGTGATCTTCCTGTCCAGCCCCATCCAGGACGCCGCCGGGGCCACGGTCGGAAACCTCAACCTCAAGCTCGTGAACCTCAAGGGTCCCGCGGGCGAGTCGAAGGAGGTCCCGGAGCGGATCATGATCGGCGGCGTGATAGGGATGGTCGCCTCCCTGATCTGGCTCTGGTTCCTGCTCCCGAGCTGGGTCTACATCGACGCCCAGCAGCGGCACGTCCCGCGGCCGCTCCTGTGGTCGCTCCTCACCCTCATCGGGAGCGTCTTCGCGCTGCTCGTGTACCTCGTGTCGCGGCCGACGGACAGCGGGGAGTTCCGGTGCCCGCAATGCAGCAAGATGCTCAACGGCAGCAAAGCCGGATGTCCCTACTGCGGAGCGGACCTGTCCGCGGTCTTCTGCCCCCGGTGCCAGTATCCGCTCAAGCCGGGCTGGACCTTCTGTCCGAGCTGCCGCTCCGCGCTCACCAAGACGTCCGGAGGATTGGATGCGCCGGCGGAGCCGCCCGTGGCGCCCACGACCACCTGAGCCGCGCTAGCTCGCGCCGCCGCCACCGCGTCGCGGCGATTTCACGCCCAGCTCGCCCGCCCGCTCGATGGCCCGGCTCGAGCGTTCCGTCTCGGCGGCGACGGCGGCGACGAGATGCCGCGCGGTGGCGATGGCCTGCCTCGCCTGCCGGAGCGCTTCTCCGTGCTCCGGTGCATTGAGCGTCTGGAGGACGGTCCGGGTGGCCTCGACGATCGCCGTATCGATCCCGGCCTTGGCCGATTCGGAAGCCTGCGTCTGCTCGAACTGCGATCGCACGGCGCCCAGCTCGCGAATCAAGGTGTCGACTTCGGCCCATTCGGACGGCATCGGAGCTTCCTCGTGTGCGGCGACGTTACACCCGAAGATCGATCGACACAACGGATGCTTGATGGGCGGGTCAGGCGTGGACGCCCGGCGCCTCGTGACCGGTGCGCTCGACGTACTCGACGTAGGAACCGGGATACAGATGGGGCTCGGGATCCGTGCCCGTCTCCCCCCCCAGCTCGAGGACGCGGTTGCTCAGGCCGCGCAGGAACGTGCGGTCGTGGGACACGAACAGCATGGTGCCCTCGAAATCGCGGAGGGCCTGCACGAGCATCTCCTTGGTGGCCAGGTCGAGGTGGTTGGTGGGCTCGTCGAGCACGAGGAAGTTCGGCGGCTCCAGGAGCATCCGCGCCATGACCAGCCGCGATTTCTCGCCTCCGGAGAGCGCGCGCACCTTCTTCTCGACCTCGTCGCCCGAGAACTGGAACGCTCCGAGCAGGCTGCGCAGGGTGCCCACGCTCTCGCGGGGAAAGTCCTTCTCGATCTGCTCCCAGACCGTCCGGTCGGGATCGAGGAGGTCGAGCGACTGCTGCGCGAAATAGCCGAGCTTCAGGCTCGCCCCGAGGCGCACCGTGCCCGCATCCGGCGCGAGGACCCCCGCCACCATCCGCAGCAGGGTCGTTTTGCCCGCCCCGTTCTTCCCCATCACGCACCAGCGCTCGCCGCGGCGGATGGTGAAGCTCAGAGAGTCGTACAACACGCGCCGGCCGTAGGACTTGGTCACGCCGTCGAGGGTGGCCACCTCCTCCCCCGAGCGCGGCGGCCGGCGGAAGTCGAACCGGACGACCTGCCGCTTCTTGGGCAGCTCGATCTTCTCGATCTTGTCCAGGGCCTTGATGCGGCTCTGGACCTGGGCCGCCTTGGCCGCGTGGGCGGAGAAGCGCTCGATGAAGCGCTGCTCCTTGGCCAGCATGGCCTGCTGCCGCGCGTAGGCCGCTTCGCGGTTCGTCTCCCGGACCTGACGCTCCCGCTCGTAGAAGTCGTAGTTGCCGGAATAGGTGACGATCTCGCCTCCGTCGATCTCCGCGATGCGCGTCACCACGCGGTTCATGAACTGGCGGTCATGGGAGGTCATCAGCAGCGCGCCCGGCCGCGTCTTGAGGAAGGTTTCGAGCCACACGATCGACTCGATGTCCAGGTGGTTGGTCGGCTCGTCCATCAGCAGCACGTCCGGCCGGCCCAGGAGGACGCGACCCATGGCCACCCGCATCTTCCAGCCGCCGGAGAGCGCGCCCACGTCACCGTCGATGCGCTCGTCCTCGAACCCGAGGCCGTGCAGGACCTCGCGCGCCTGCGACTCGAGGGCGTAGCCCCCGAGATGGTCGTAGGCTTCCTGCACTTCCCCGAACCGGGCCAGGATGGCGTCCATCTCCTCCGCCCGCGCGGGATCGCTCATCGCCTGCTGCAGCGCCTCGAGCTCGTGGTGGAGATCCCCGACGCGGCCGCTGCCCGCGATGGCCTCGTCGAGCACCGAGCGGCCGGACATCTCCTCGACGTCCTGCCGGAAGTAGCCGATGGTCAGCTTGCGGGGCACGGAGACCTCGCCCTCGTCGGGGGCCTCCTCGCCCACGATCAGGCGGAAGAGGGTGGTCTTGCCCGCGCCGTTGGGACCGACGAGCCCGACCTTCTCGCCCGGGTTGAGCTGGAACGACGCGTCGACGAACAGGAGCTGACGGCCGTACTGCTTGCCCAGGCGGGAAAGGGCGATCACCGTGCGGGAGACCGCACCGGCATCGCCGTCAGCGAGACCTTCACGAGCAGCCTGGATGCCACCCCGACTCCGAGATACTCCGGCGGGGTGACCGCGAAGTCGGTGAGGATGAGCGGGAATTCCGCGCGCACGCGCCGGGCCTCGCCCTCACGGTGGATCTCCACCGTTCCCGTCACCGGGTGCTTGACCCCGTGCAGGAGGAGCGTACCCGTGAAAGGAGTCGTCCCGTCGAACGTCTCGCCGCCGACGTCGCTCAAGTGGATGTCCGACAGGACGGCCTTGTTGAAGCCCTCGCCCTTGGCCACGTCGAGATAGTTCTCGCGCAGGTGCTGGTTCCGCAGGCTGATGCCGGTATCGATGGTCGAGAGATCCATCGACACTTCGCCGGCCAGATGAGCCGGCTTGGCGCCCTCGAGGGTCAGCGTCCCGGCCAGGGACGGCGTCGCCGCCGTGAAGGCGCCGCCCGGCTTCAGGGGGACGAGGATCTTCACGTCTCCCCGCTCGATGCGCCACGACGGCCCTTCCGCGGCCAGGCCGTTCGAAGCGAGCAGCGCGAGCAGCCCCGCCGCGCCCAGCAGCCCCTGCCGGCCGCGAATGGCCGAGCTCATCGTCATCATTGGACCCGCTCCTGCGAGGGAGGCAACGCGCGACCTAGACCATAGCAAGTTTTTTCCCGGCGTGCCGCCTGTGAGCCAACCCACGCGGGTGACCATTCCCCCTTGACCCGGCCGTCGACGGAGGCGTACCGTGGTGGCCGTCGGGATGGAGTGTGGCCGCGGCTCGGTGCGCCGCCTGGGCGCGCGTCGTGCAAACGGGCAGCCCTCTCAGGTTCTTCCTCCAAAGAACGCGAACTTGTTTGGCTCGCCGAGGCGGCAAGGCTTCGGTCCCGGGGGACGCGCATGGCCAGGAACGAGCAGGCAGACCGGTCGCGCGACGTCGGCGATCACCGCATCCGACCGTTGTTCGATCCGTCGCGGGAGCACGCGGAGGCGCGGACGATCGTCATCCGCCACGGCAGCACCTGGCAGTCGCTGGCGTTCCTGCTCCTCTGCCTCCTCCTCACCGGGGCGATCCTGCTCGGCCACGAGGCCCTGCGCGGGATCGACCGCCAGAACCAGGAGACGGCCCTGACCATGTCCCGGTTCGAGCGCAAGGTCCAGCAGCTCGAGTCGGGGATCGCCTTCGACTCCAAGCGCCGCTACCTGCTGCTGGGGATGCGCGACCACATCCTGAAGGTGAACCCGCGCGTGAGCCTGGGTGACGCCTACCGCTACGCGCAGCTCGCCCTGGAGGCCAGCGAGAAGTATCCGGCCGTCGATCCCCTCCTCCTCCTCGCCATCGGCACCGTCGAGAGCGGCTACGACCCCCAGGCCACCAGCCATTCCGATGCGCGAGGGCTGTACCAGATCTGGCCGTCGACCGGACGCCTCCTCCTGCGCGGCCTCGGGTGGAGCTACGACGAGTCGTCCCTCTACGACCCGGAGAAGAACACGCAGGCCGCCGCCCTCTATCTCGACATCCTGTTCTCCACCTACAGCGACCCGCAGCTCGTGCTGGCCGAGTACAACGGCGGGCCCCTCAACGCCGGCTATTTCCGCGCGGGAGTAGGGGCACTGGCCGCGGAGACGCGCAGCTACGTTCCGCGCGTGCTCCAGCTCCAGGCCCGGCTCAAGGACGAGTTCGACAAGGGGATGCAGCTCCAGCTCGACGCGATGCATCGCGCTGACCGGGGCGGAGGCGACCTAGGCGTCCGGCTTGATCTCCGTCATGGCCGTGCGGAGGCCCACGATCTCGCCCCGGACATCCCGGATGTGACGGTCGGCGAGGAGCAGGGGGATCGCGGTGCCGTCGGCCTTCTTGAAGCTGCGCACGAAGGGCCTGAGCTCGCGCTCGCCCTTGAGCTTCTGCTCGATGGCCCGCCGCGAGGCGTCCTGCATCACGATGATCTCCCACACCACCCGCCCCACCATCTCGTCCTCGCGATAGCCGAGGATGCGCAGCTCCTCCGGGTTCACGCGCACCACCCGCATCCCCGTGTCCAGCTCGTGCACGCCGACCCCGGGCGGAGACTTCTCGA
>QHVP01000260.1 GCA_003222295.1 Acidobacteriota bacterium
CATCCACGGCGATTCGTGCGCCTTCTCCGCGCCCTCCCCGCGCGACCGGGCCAGGAACGTGATCCCGAACGCCTTCACGAAGCACGCCGCCGCCAGCGCGGTCGTGAGGGCGAGCACCGCGCCCGCCACCGGGAAGAGGAACCGCACGAGGGCCGAAGGCGAGAGATGGAACCCGAACAGGAAGGCCTGGAAGAGGAGCCATTCGCTGACGAAACCGTTGAGGAGGGGCAGTCCCGAGATGGCGGCCGCGCCCACCAGGAAGAACAGCGCCGTCCAGGGCATCCGCTTCACGAGCCCGCCCATCTCTTCGACGTGGCGAGTCCCGGTGGCCAGCACCACGCCCCCCGCGCTCAGGAAGAGGAGTCCCTTGAAGACCGCGTGGTTGAGCACGTGGTACAGGCTCGCGGCGAAACCCAGGGCGGCCAGTCCCGGCCGGCCCGACGAGAGCGCCATCATCCCCGCGCCCAGCCCCAGCAGGATGATCCCGATGTTCTCGATGCTGTGGTACGCGAGCAGCCGCTTGAGATCGTGCTGCATCAACGCGTAGAGCACGCCGAGGATCGCGGAGACGCCGCCGCAGAGGAGCACCACGACCCCCCAGGAGAGGGGCGGAGGTCCGAGTCCGAAGGCGCAGACGCGGAAGAGGCCGTAGATCCCCGTCTTGATCATCACCGACGACATGACGGCGGAGACGTTGCTGGGCGCGGCCGGATGGGCCTCGGGCAGCCACACGTGAAGCGGAATGGCGCCGGCCTTGATGCCGAACCCCGCGAAGAACAGCACGAACACGAGCTCGCGGGTCCGGCCCGAGAGAGGGTTGCCCGCCGTCTGCGGAAGGCCGAGGGATCCCGTGAATGCCGAGACGAGCAGGAAGCCCGCGATCAGGCATCCCGTCGCGACATGGGACATGGCGAGGTACAGGAAGGCCGCCCGCCGGCTCTCCGCGCTCTCGTGCTCGGTCGCCACGAGGGCGGCGTTGGCCAGCGTCATCAGCTCCCACGCGAAGAGAAAGGCGATGACCCCGTCCGCCGCGAAGACCATCTCGACCGTGCCCACGAGCACGCTGAAGCACACGCCGAGAAAGGCGGACCGCCGGCGCAGCGCTCCGTGGGCGGCGTATCCGAGGCTGTAGATGGCGATGGGGATCGCGAGAAGGGCCAGGACGAGCAGGAACCAGGCGGAGAGCCGGTCCACGGCGAATCCGAGACGGAATCCCGAGGCCGCATGCCACAACAACTCTCCCCTCGCGGGGTTTCCGGTCGCCAGGATCGTCCCCGCCAGCGCTCCGGTGAGGAGCGATGCGATCACGGACCCTCCGAAGGCCGCCCAACGGCTCGAGGCCGGCTTCTTGGCAAGAGCGAGCGCAAGGCCGACGCTTCCGAGCCGTACGGCAAGGGCGGCGGGGAGCCAGGCCGCGGGATCGAGCATCATGCGCGGTGAGCTTCGGCGGCCCGTCCGGAAAACGGCGAGTTGAGGGGGTCCCGGACTTCGTGGGCGATTCCCGCGGCGGGGGTCTCGATCAGGCCCGGCTCCTGCGGCGGCTCGATGCCCATGCTCGACGCATCTTATAGCCCACGTTCAGATTGCATGCGACCATCGGACAATGGTCTTCACGCGCCTGTTACGCCGTCTGCCTCGCCTCCGCCGCGGAGACGAGAGCCCAGGCGCGGCGGCCTATCTGGCCGGCGGTCGGTGACGTCCCGGCTCTCCGATCCGCGATGCCGCCGGAGAGATGCTGCTCGCGACTCGTCCCGACGTGCTCGTGTGTGACATCGGCCTGCCGGACATGGACGGCTACGAATTCGTCCGGCGGGTCCGCGCCCTGGAGCCGGCGCAGGGGGGCGCGATTCCGGCGCTGGCCGTCACCGCGTTCGCGCGCCCGGAGGACCGCATCCAGGCGCTGCGGGCCGGCTACCAGGCCCACATCGCCAAGCCCGTGCGTCCGGCCGATCTGATTGCCATCGTCCGCAGCTTCGGGGACCTGGCGGCGGCCCGACGCCGATAGGCACGCCGGGAGGCGTCGCCCTCAGAACCACGCGGGCACGCAAGTGGCCCGGTAGGACGAGTCTCCTCGACGAAGGTAGCCGGACGACCACATCAGCTTGTACTGGTCGCTGGACGCGTTGTTGCGCTTGACCGCGATCTCGAGGTCGGCGTCCACCATCGCGCAGAGGTGGGAGCCGTCGGCGATCTCCTGCACGACCAGCCGATAGAACTCGTCGATGTCGCGCACGAAGTAGCCGCCCGCCCCGGCCTTGTTGTCGAGGTCGAACAGCTCCGGGTGACGAGCCACGACGCGATTGATCGCGGCGTCCACGTCCTCGAGGAAGCTCGGCGAGGTGCGCGGACAGTGCTCCTCGAGGCCGTCGCCGGTGCCGGGACCCACCCCGCAGGCCACACGCGCGCTGCTGGGCGTGGGCGCGGGGACAGGCGTCGGGTTCGGCGTGGGCTCCAGGGCGGGCGTCCTCCGAAACCCGGGTTCGTTCGATACTGAAGCCGCGGGAGCGGCGCCTGTGGAGTGATGGATTCTAGCTCTCCTTCCGGTTGGCTACAACTCGCGGTGAGGCCCCTGGCTCATCCACCAGGCTCAGCGTGTTTTCGACTTGGAGCCGGTCGTTCCGGCTTCCCCACCCGAGCCGATGGTCTGTACCGGGATCTGCCGGCGACGCCGGTTCTCCGGCACGGGCAGGGAGACCTCGAGCACGCCGTTCTCGAACTTCGCCTCGGCCGCATCCACGTCCTTGACGCCGTCCGGGAGCGGGATGACGCGGTGGAAACGGCCGTAGCTGCGCTCGGAGCGGTAGAAACCTTCGCCACGTTGCTCGTCTTCGTTGCGCCGCTCGCCGGAGATCACGAGCCCCTCGTCCGTCACTTCCACCTTCAGGTCATCCTTCGAGAGGCCCGGCAACTCGGCGCGCACGGTCAGCTTGCCTTTGTCCTCGTAGACTTCGATCGGCGGCGAGAAGGCCCAGGACTCGCCGCGCCCGCTCGGCCAGGGAGCGAATCCGAAACCGCCGAACATGCGATCCATCTCTTCGTTCATGCGCCGCATGACCGCAAGCGGGCCGGCATTCCACCGGTCGAATGGGCTCAACGCGGAGATGGGCGGTGCGAGGGGAACTCCTTGGCTCCGCCAGCTCTCGCCCCACCCGGCTCGCCCCTGGCGTTGGAGGCTGCCCGAGGCCATCCCGCTCTGCTTCGTCGTTGCACTCTTGCCCTGATCGCTGTCCATCTTCCCGCCGGTGCTGTCTTCGACGTTCACTCTCGCCATGACTACCTCCTCTGCTCCGCAGGCCGGCCCGTCCATCCCGCGGCGCGCTCCCGGTCGCCCTCGTGCCGGCGGGCGCGCGCCAGGAGGTCCTGGACCTCTTCGTCGGTCGTCTGCGAGAAGTCCTCGTAGAATTGGCCGACGGCCGAGAACCGATCCGGCGTCTCCGCGCAGATGATCTCGTCCACCTCGGCGCGGAACTCGTCACAGGTCTCGGGGGCGGCCAGGTGGATCCCGTGGCCAATCCGTCGTCGATGACGATCACGGTGCGGCCGCGGACGTCGGACGGGGGCTGTCCGTTTCGATAGGCGGCCTCGCGCCTCTCCAGCTCACGCTGTTCCCGGGCGGCCACGCGGTCGATCACCGCCGGTGGGATGCCGAGGGCGCCCACCAGGGTGGAGTTCAAGACCCGGATGCCGCCGCTCGCGATAGCACCCATGGCGAACTCTTCGCGGCCGGGCACGCCCAGCTTCCGCACGAGGAAGATGTCGAGAGGCACGCCCAGCTCGCGAGCGACCTCGTACGCCACGGGAACGCCTCCCCGCGGCAGGCCGAGGACGAGAACATCGTCACGTCACCCGTACGCGGTCAATCGCCGTGCGAGCTCGGCGCCGGCATGGGCGCGATCGCGGAACAGCATATGACGCTCTTGGCCTGAATCGGCCTCATCTCGAATCTAGGCACGCCGTGGCTCGTGTCAAGGATGCAACCAGCGGGCCGTGGCCTCCCGGCAGGACGATTGCATAACCTCCGAGGAGGGGGGATACGTGGGCCCGTCGGCAATCCGCGAACGTGACGCGAGGGGGATGGAGGCGGCCATGAAGGCAGCACGGATCCATTCGTTTGGCGGATCGGAGAAGGTGAGGGTCGAAACCGTCCCCCTTCCGAGGATGAGGAAGAACACGGCGCTCGTGCGGGTGCGCGCCGCCGCCGTGAATCCCGTGGACTGGGCGATCAGGGAGAAGATCTACAACCCGAAGGGCGCGGACAAGCTGCCGCTCACCCTCGGCCAGGACTTCGCGGGCGTCATCGAAGCGATCGCGCCCGGTTCTCGCACCTCCTTCCGAAAGGGTGATTCCGTCTTCGGGGAGACCTGGGGGAGCTTCGCCGAATACGCGGTCGTCCCCCTGAAGGACCTGGTCCGAAAACCGCGCTCGCTCAGCTTCGTGGTCTCGGCCTCCATACCGATGCCGGCTCTCACCGCGTGGCAGATGGTGATCGACACCGCGAAGGCGTCGCCGCGGAAGACCTTCCTGATCCACGGGGCGAGCGGAGGCGTGGGTTCCTTCGCGGCCCAGTTCGCGAAATCGAAGGGAGCGCACGTCATCGCCACCGCGAGCCGGCCGAGCTTCAGGTACCTGGAGCGCATCGGCGTCGACGTGATCGTCGATTACAAGAAGGAACGGTTCGAGAAGAAGGTCGCCGGCGTGGACGTGGTCATCGATCCCATCGGCGGAGCCACCCAGCGACGGTCGTGGGGCGTCCTGAAGAAGGGCGGGATGCTCATCAACCTGATCGGCGAGATCGATCGTGCCGCCGCCCGGAAGGCCGGCGTTCGCGCGGTCGAATTCGGGATGAGATACGACACGCGGGATCTCGAGGAGATCGCGCGCCTCGTCGAGCGGAAGGTGGTCCGACCGCACATCTCCCGGATTCTCCCGCTTGGCCAGGTCCGGCGGGCCCTCGACCTGAACGAGAAGGGCCGCTCGCACGGGAAGATCGTCCTCGATCTCACGTAGACGTGTGAACGGTGCCGACCTACGACGTCGAACGCGAGGACCTGCCGCTGTCGAAAGCGGCCGAGTACCTTCTCGACGAATGCCGGATGGTCTTGCCCGGGATCCAGGCCCTCTTCGGATTCCAGTTGATCGCCGTCTTCAGCGCTGAGTTCGAGCAAAAGCTCGGTCACGCGGAACAGGTCGCGCACCTGGGCGCCATCGGCCTCGTGGCGATCGCGGTCGCCATGATCATGACCCCGGCCGCCCTGCATCGGGAGGCGGGGGCGGGACAGGTCACGGGGAGGTTCATCCGCCTGTCGACACGATTGCTCGTGTGGAGCATGTTTCCCCTGGCCATCAGCATCTGCATCGAGTTCTACCTGATCGCGCGCGTCATCATCGGGGGCTCGATCGTTGCGTTCCTCGCCGGCGCCTTGTTGGCCGTCTTCATCCTGCTCTGGGTCGTGCTGCCGCGCGTGGAGGCCTTGCAGAAGCTGATCGAAGGCCGGCGCTGAGGTCTAGCCAGGAGGCGCCTCGGCCCCACGGGCGGCCAGCCACGCGGGCAGCTCACGGATGCTCTCCAGGGTGGCGAACGTCCGGCCCGCCATCGCGTCCTCCGGCACCTGCTCGTGCGCCCACGTGGTCGCGTACGGGATGTGCACGGCGGCGCCGCCGGCATCGAGCACGGGCAGGACGTCCGAGCGCAGCGAGTTGCCGACCATCAGGAAGCGCTCCGGCGTCAGTCCGTGGCGCGTCATGATCGTCGCGTAGGTCCGTGTGTTCTTCTCGGAGACGATCTCCACCGAGGCGAAGTGTTCGCCCAGGCCGGAGCGTGCCAGCTTCGATTCCTGGTCGAACAGGTCGCCCTTGGTCAGCAGCATCAGGCGGTGCTCGCGGGCGAGGGCTGCGATCGTCTCGCGCACGCCGTCGAGCAGGGCGATGGGAGCCTGCAGCATGGCGTGGCCCCATCCCAGGATCGTCCGGATCTCCGCGCCCGTGATTCGGCCCTCCGTCAGCTCGACCGCGGTCTCGATCATCGACAGGGTGAACCCCTTGATGCCGTAGCCGAAGTGACCGAGGTTCTTCCGCTCCGTCGCGAACAAGCGCTCCTGGATCCACTCCGCGGGGTGAGGGCCGGACAGGAGCGCGGCGAAGTCACGCGCCGTGGCCTGGAAGAGCGTCTCGTTGTGCCAGAGCGTGTCGTCGGCGTCGAAGGCGATCAGGTCGAACATGGGCGGGCGGTCGAGTCTATCGCCGTTGACAGGCGACAAGGCCGGCGAGCGGTGACTTCCTGTGCCGCCGGCGGCAGTCGCGCTCTCGCCTTCCGCCCGACGTTGACAGCCGTTCGCAGGGTCTGCGAGCATTTCCACCGTGGCACCTCGGTGGCGCGCAGCGACGGCAGCTCTCCTCCTCATGGCTGCGGGATGGACGATCGCCGACGAGGCCACGGACTCCGAGCTGAAGGCTCGCTACGAGGCTCACGACTGGACGGGACTCGCCCAGGCTTTGGCAGCACGCCCGGGGCCTGAGCTGTACCAGGGAGCAGTGGCCGCCGTGTTCAACGACGCGCATGCCGAGGCTGTCCTGTGGTCGGCGATCCACGCGTCACCTCACTCGGAGGCGGCGTACGAGGGCTACGAATGGCTATCCCATCTCTACGTGCGCAACGGGCAGTATCGCCAGCTCGACGAGGCCATGGAGAAGCGATGGGCCGCCTTCCCGGGTAGACGCGGGGAAAATGACGCGATGGCGCCTCTCCGCGGCCTCCCCGATCAGAGCGGAGCCGCGACGGGCGCTACGACTCTTCACCACGACGGCAGCATCTTCCTGCCGGCGTCCATCGAGGGCGGCACGGCCAGGTACTTCTTCGACACCGGGGCCTTGCTCTCCTGCATGTCCGAGTCCGAAGCCAAGCGGCTCGGCCTGACAATTCGGGAGGCGGAAGGCTCGCTCGGCACGAGCACCGGAGCTCGCGTTGGACTGCGAACGGCCGTGGCCCGGGACGTCACCATAGGCGGGACGCGGTTCGAGAACGTGTCCTTTGCCATCTTCCCTGACGACCAGGAGCCATGGTCGGTCCTGCCGCCCGGCCAACGCGGCATCCTGGGCATCCCCCTGCTGCTCGGTCTGCGCAGCCTGCGTTGGAGTCCCGATGGCACGGTGGTCCTCGGCCTGAAGCCGGGAGCGCTCGACGTTCGAAAGGCCAACCTCTTTTTCGATAACGATCATCTCGTCACCGCGGTCCGCTTCCGCAATGAAAGGATCATGATGACCCTCGATACCGGGGCGGAGACGACGGACCTCTACGAAGGCTTTGGCGTGCGGTTCGCGTCTGTTCTGGAGAAGTCCGGCCGGAAAGGGTCGAGGGAGGTCCGCGGCGTCGGCCACTCCGAAAGCTTCGATTCGATCACCGTGCCCGAGGTTCGCCTGGAAGTCGGCGGCCTCGGCACCGCGCTTCGTCCGGCTCACGTTCTCATGAAGTCGATA
>QHVP01000261.1 GCA_003222295.1 Acidobacteriota bacterium
CGTCGAGCGCGCGCCGGGGCTGGCGCCGCAGCCGTCCGAGGAAGTCCTCGACCTGGACGGCGCGCTGGTGATGCCCGGGTTCGTCAACGCGCACACGCATCTCTACAGCGCGCTGGCGCGCGGCCTCCCCGGGCCGGCCGTCCATCCTCGCAACTTCCGCGAGATCCTCGAGCGCGTGTGGTGGCGGCTGGACCGCGCCCTGGACGAGGAGACGGTCGCCCTTTCGGGCCTGGTCGGTGCCGTGGAGGCGGCGCTTTCCGGCACCACCGTCCTCATCGACCATCATTCCTCGCCGTCCTTCATCCGTGGATCCCTGGCCTGCCTCAAGCGCGCGATCGAGTCGGTCGGCCTGCGCTCGGTGCTGTGCTACGAGGTCACGGACCGCAACGGATCCGCGGGGCGCGACGCGGCGGTGGAAGAGAACGTCGCGTTCCAGCACCACGACCAGACGGCGCTCACGCGCGGGATGGTCGGCGGCCATGCCAGCTTCACCCTCTCCGAAGAGAGCCTGGGCCGGCTCGCCCAGGCCGTGCGTGACACGGGCAGCAGCCTGCACGTGCACGTGGCCGAGGACCGGGCGGACGTGACGGACGCGCGCGACCGTTACGGCTGCTCGGTCTCCGACCGCCTCGACCGCCACGGGCTCATCGCGGCCCGCGCGCTGCTCGCGCACTGCGTCCATCTCGGTCCCGACGAGGTCCAGGACGCCCACATCAAGGGCGCGTGGATCGCGCACAACCCGCGATCGAACATGAACAACACCGTGGGCAGCGCGCCGGTCGGGGCCATGCGCCGGGCCGCCCTCGGCACGGACGGCATGGACCAGGACATGATGGCGGAGGCCCGCGCGGCGTTCCTGAAGATGCGCGAGGCCGGCCGCGAAGACGCCTACGGCGCCGCCCTCGAGATGCTGGCCGGAGGACATCGCCTGGCCGCCGCCCTCTTCGGGATTCCGTTCGGCAAGCTCGACGTGGGCGGCCCCGCGGACCTCGTCGTGCTCGACTACCGTCCTCCGACGCCGCTCACCGCGGACAACCTGGCCGGCCACGTCCTGTTCGGCGTCGATCGCAGCCATGTGCGCTCCGTCCTGGTCGCCGGCCGCTGGGTGGTGAGTGACCGCCGGATCGTGAGTGTGGATGTCCGGGCGGCGTTCGCGCGGGCACGTGAGGCCGCCCCCGTCCTCTGGCGGCGCATGGCCGATCTCCCATAAATCGTTCAGCGTGTGACGTCGGTCACGCGCTTCGGCCACCCTTGTGTACTACTTTTGTCGGTGAGACCGGGCGAGCCGGTCTGCCCTCCTGCCCAGAGCAAACCCGGGGCGACCCGGGGACGCAGAGCCGCGGGGCCCCAGTCCGCATCCGCACGGGGTCAGCCGGGCCGCCAGGAGCCACGCTGGCTGCGTCGCGGGCGCTCCAGCACCGGGGGGACCATGGAACTGGGCTGGGCCAACATCCTGCGCGTGCTGAGCCCGAGCACTATCGGCCTGCGCAGCCCGCTCGCCAGCCGCGAGGGCGATTCGTTCCTGACCGCGGCCCTCGATCGCCTTCCCGCGGCCGCCTGGTCCACCGACCACGACTTGCGGCTCACCTCGTTCCGGGGCGGCGCGCTCCCGAAGGTATACGTGGACGGCGGAACCTTCGTCGGCCGTCCCCTGCACGAGATGCTCGGTCTCGGTTACATCACCGCGATGGACGCGCATCACCGCGCGCGGGCCGGCGAGCCCACCGAGTTCGAGCTCCTCTGGCGCGGCCGTCTCTTCAACGGGTACGCCGATCCCTGGCCGGGCCGCGGCGGCCGCATGGGCGCGCGCGCGGTGGTCCTCGACGTCACCGACCGCCGGCGGGCGGAGGAGAAACTGCGTCACGCCGTGCTGCACGATCCCATCACCGGCCTGCCCAACCGCACCCTGTTCCTCGACCGCGTTCGGCAGGCCATGGCGCGCGCGCGGCGCCACTGCGACCACTCCTTCGGGATCCTCGTTCTCGACCTGGACCGGTTCAAGGGCGTCAACGACAGCCTGGGACACCTCGCCGGGGACGACTTCCTCGCCGCCGTCGCCGGGCGCCTCGCGCCGTGCGTGCGGCCCCAGGACACGCTCGCGCACCTCGGTGCCGATCAGTTCGCCGTGCTCGTGGACGACCTCGGCGAGCCGGACGACCTCGTCCGCGTGGCCGACCGCTTCCGGGCCGCCCTCTCCCGGCCGGTGACCGTGCGCGGGCAGGAGGTCTTCACCTCCGCGACCATCGGGATCGCCCCCGCCTCCCCGGCCTACACGCAGGGGGAGGCGTTGCTGCGCGACGCGCATGCCGCCATGCACCGCGCGAAGCTGCAGGGCCCCGCCGCCTTCCAGGTCTTCGACGACGGCATGCACGCGCGCGCCCTGGCCCGGCTGCGCCTGGAGACCGAGCTGCGCCGCGCCATCGAGCGCGCAGAGTTCCGTCTCCACTATCAGCCCATCATCTCGCTGGCCACCGGCCACCTGGCCGCGTTCGAGGGACTACTGCGGTGGGAGCATCCCGACCGCGGCCTGGTCATGCCCGACGACTTCATTCCGCTGGCCGAGGAGACCGGGCTCATCCTTCCCATCGGCCAGTGGGCGCTCCAGGAAGGCTGCCGGCAGATGCGCGAGTGGCGCGAAGGGAACGGACACGCGCCGCTCCCCACGATGAGCCTGAACCTCTCCGGCCGCCAGCTCACCGAATGCGATCTCGTCAGCGACGTCGGTCGCATGCTGGAGGCGGAAGGGCTGGAGGGTCACGAGCTCGACCTCGAAGTGACCGAGAACGTGATCATGGCGGACACGGAATCGACGCGGGGATGCCTGGCCGGCCTGCGCGCGCTCGACCTCGGCGTCAGCATCGACGATTTCGGGACCGGGCACTCGTCGCTCAGCCATCTGGATCGCCTGCCCGTCGATACCCTGAAGATCGACCGCTCCTTCCTGCGGACCCACGGGGGGCATCCGCACAAGACGGAGATCGTGCGCACCATCGTGGGTCTCGGGCACAGCCTCGACCTCGAGGTGATCGCGGAGGGGGTCGAGACGCCAAGCCAGCTCGCCGAGCTGCGCGAGATGGGGTGCGACCACGGGCAGGGCTATCTTTTCGCCCCGCCCGTCGAAGCCGCCGCGGCCCGGGCCATGCTGCACACGGCCTGACCCGCGGACCCTGGTCGGGCCCGCCGCGGCATGATCTAATCGCCCCCATGCCACGCCTCGTCCGCTGCGGTCTCATCCAGGCCGGCAACGCGCTCTCTCCCGACCAGGGCAGCCTGGCCGACGTGCGCGAGGCGATGATCGCCAAGCACCTCCCCCTCATCGACCAGGCGGCTTCTCGCGGCGTCCAGATCCTCTGCCTGCAGGAGCTGTTCTACGGTCCCTATTTCGCGGCCGAGCAGGATCCCCGCTGGTACCACTTCACGGAGAAGGTGCCCGACGGGCCGACCATCCGCCTCATGCAGGAGATCGCGAAGAAGCACGCCATGGCAATGGTGGTGCCGGTCTACGAGGAAGAGGCCAAGGGCGTCTACTACAACACGGCCGCCGTCCTCGATGCCGACGGCACCTACCTGGGCAAATACCGCAAGAACCACATCCCGCATTGCCTGCCCGCGTTCTGGGAGAAGTTCTACTTCAAGCCGGGCAACCTGGGCTATCCCGTCTTCAAGACGCGCTACGCGACCATCGGCGTCTACATCTGCTACGACCGGCACTTCCCGGAGGGCGGACGCGTGCTCGGCCTGCACGGGGCAGAGATCGTCTTCGTGCCCTCGGCGACCACGTCCGGCCATTCCGACAACCTGTGGAAGATCGAGCAGACCTCGATGGCCATCGCGAACGGGTATTTCGTCGGGACCAACAATCGGGCCTGGCCATCGGAAGCCGGTACAAGGACGAGCTGGTGGTCGCCGACCTCGACCTCGAGCTCATCGACAAGGTGCGCGCCCACTGGCAGTTCTATCGGGACCGGCGGCCGGAGAGCTACCAGGACATCGCCCGCGACGTGCTCTGAAGGGCGGCTCGCGCGCCCACTCGTTCCTTTGACAGTCCGCCCCCGCGGGCGTAGCGTCGCAGCCCTCGGATCACTTTCGCCGCCCCCGACGCTGCCGGGGGAGAGGTGTCATCAGGCATACACCTCCCGTGGAGGAACAGATGCGCTTGAAGGTCCTCGTGGCGCTGGTCGTGGCCGTGGCCGCGTGGCGGCTCGGATCCCCCGGTGCTCCCCTCATGGCCGCCGAGAAGGCGGCCGCCGCCACCTCGCCCTCGTGGTCGGTCAACGCCACCGCCATCGAAGCCTGCAGCTGCCCGATGTTCTGTCAGTGCTATTTCAATTCGATGCCGGCCGCCCACCACGATCATGGCGGCGAGGCCAAGCACTACTGCCGCGCCAACCTCGCCTATCGCATCAACAAGGGCCAGTACGGCGACGTCAAGCTGGACGGCGCCAAGTTCTGGCTCGCCAACGATCTCGGCGCCGACTTCTCCATGGGCAAGATGGACTGGGTCGTGGTCACCTACGACAAGGCCACCAGCTCGGAGCAGCGCGCCGCCATTCGCGATGTCGTGGGGCACCTGTTCCCGGGACGGCGCGGTGGCGACCATGGACGGGGGGAAGACGGCGGAGGTCCGTCTCAAGCGCTTCCCCGGCATGAGCGACGAGCCCATCGTGATCCGGAACCTGCCCTACTGGGGCGCCAAGCGTCACGACGGCTTCGTGCTGATGCCGAACGAGGTCGAAGCCTACCGCACGGGCCCGAACGCGTTCGAATACAAGGGCACGAACGGCTTCCTGATCACCGTCGACATGAACGACAAGGACTTCCCCGCGCGCTGACCTGACCGGGCGCCGCGCGGATCGCGGCGCGGCGCCCCTCGTTGCTCGGCATCCGTCTCCGGTGCGCGAAAGCACGCTACACTGCGCCGGGACCCCATGGCGCTCGATCGTGTGTTGAAGGGCGGCCGCCTCCTGGACGGGACGGGCGCGCCCGCCCGCGTCGCCGACGTGGGCCTTCGCGGCGCCCGGATCGCGGCCGTCGGCTCCGCGCTGAGCGCCCCCGACGTCATCGACTGCGCGGGCCACGTCGTCTGCCCGGGCTTCATCGATACCCACAGCCACTCGGACGTGAAGGTCCTCGCCGATCCGCGGCTGCCCATGAAGGTGCGGCAGGGCATCACGCTGGAGGTCTTCGGCCAGGACGGCATCTCGGTGGCGCCCGTGCGCCCCGAAGAGCGTGCGGCCTGGAAGCAGAAGCTCTCGGGTCTGCTCGGCGATTTCGGCGTGGAGTGGGACTGGTCGTCCGTCGGCGAGTACCTCGCGCGGGTCGCGCGGGGGGAGCCGGGCCCGGACGTAGCCTACCTCGTCCCCCACGGCGCGATCCGTCAGTGCGTGCTCGGCGGAGGCGACCGTCGCGCCGATGCGGGCGCGCTGTCCGCCATGCAGGACCTGCTGCGCGCGAGCCTCGGCCAGGGCGCCTGCGGCCTCTCGACCGGCCTCATCTATCCGCCCTGCTGCTACGCGGACACGGAGGAGCTGATCGCGCTCGGCCGCGTGCTGGCCGAGGTGAGCCGCCCCCTCGTCGTCCACATGCGCAGCGAGAGCGACCGCATCCTGGAGGCACTCGACGAGATGATCCGGGTGGCGCGCGAGTCGGGATGTCCGGTGCACATCTCGCATCTGAAGGTGGCGGGGCGCGAGAACTGGCCGCGCGCGGGCGAGGTGACGCGGCGCCTCGAGGAGGCCCGCCGCGCGGGCCTTCGCCTCACCGCGGACCAGTACCCCTACGTCGCGGGCAGCACGCTGCTGGGCGCCATCCTACCGCCGTGGGCGCACGACGGAGGAACGGAGGCCACGCTCGCGCGGCTCGCGGACCCGGAAGCACGGCGGCGCCTGAAGGCGATGATGG
>QHVP01000262.1:0-16229 GCA_003222295.1 Acidobacteriota bacterium
TCAGAAGGCGAGGCCGCCCCGGAAGTAGGCGCGCGTCTGGCCACGCGCGGCGAAGCCGCGTGCCAGCCCGACCGAGAGCGTGAGGGGCAGGGCGTGGCCGAGGGTGAGATCCGCGCCCAGGGCGGCGCCCGCCGCCGTTTTGAGATCTCCCCACCGGAAGTCGCCGCTCCAGGCGTTGCCGGCGTCCGCGAACAGGGTGCCGTGGAGATGGCGCACGAACACGGGCAGCAGCCGGTACCCGCGCTGCGGGTGCGCGATCGGGAAACGGTATTCCACGTTGGCATCCGCGAAGCGCCGGCCGACGAAGGCGTCATCCGGATAGCCGCGCAGGACGGCGTGGTTCGTGCCGACCACGTCGAACAGCACCCCGTCCGGGAATCCTCCCACCGCGAACTACTTCTCGAAGCGAGCCTGTCCCACGGTGAGCCCGCCGGCGAGATGAAGCGCCAGCGCATCGTTGTCCCGCCACAGGCGCGAGTAGACGCGCCCGTCCGCCACCACTTTTCCGAGCGAGACGTCGCTGCCCAGGCCCCGAGCCTCCTTGACGCAGGCCACGCGTAGACGATAGCCCTCGACGGGCGAGATCGAGAAGGGGAATGCCTTCGCCGTGCTGATGCTCCATGCGGCCTCGATGCCGCCGAGGTCGACCCGCTCGGGCTTGTCCGTGTCCTCGACCGTCTCGCGACGCCGCCGCCAGGCCAGGCTGACGCTGTGGGCGGCGCGCAGCGAGCGGTGCAGGGGCAGCGTCGCCCGCACCGTCACCTCGCGTTCGTGCGTGAGGCCTTTCGCCGCGAGGTCGCTCTTGTCCTCCGCGGCCAGGGTGAAGGTGGGCCAGAACCGGTCGTATTGATAGTAGAGACGTCCACCGGCGCGATCCGTCCCCGTCCCGTAGTGCGCGTCCGCCACCCAGGCGTGCCGGAAGAGCGCATCCGTTCCGCCCGTGACCGCGCCGATCCTGGTTTCGCGCGACGTTCGGTCCAGATAGGGCGTCCAGAAGCGAGGGAGGACCAGCGAGGCGGGCCGATAGGGACGGTCCGGCCCGCTCACGGGCGGCGGCTCGGCCGCGGCCGCCGGGTACGGATCCACGAAAGGGTCGGCCGGCGTCAGCGTGCCGGGTTCGAAGGCCATGACCGCGATGTCGTAGCCCCGGGCGCTGTAGCTTGCGAACGTGATCTCCCGTCCGTCCCCCGCGACGTCCGGGGTGAACGCGCCGCCGAGGACGTTCGTGACCCGGAACAGGGCGCCGTCCGCCACGCGCACCGCGTACAGGTTCGACACGCCGTCGCGGTCGGAGCGAAAGATCACCTGCGTGCCGTCCGGCGTCCACGCCGGCTCCACGTCCTTGGCGCGGTCCGAGGTGAGGGGCGTGGCTGCGCCCGAGCTTGGATCGATGCGCACGATGTCGAGCACGCCTCCGGGGAGCCAGCGCGAGGCCACCAGGGCATCGCCCGCCGGGCTCCAGCGCGGCGCGCTCCACTGCGTGTCCGCTTCCGAGTGCGTGATGTCGCGCAAGCCCGTGCCGTCCAGCGAGACGACGGCAAGGTCGCTGCGGTCGCCCTCCTGCCGGACGAAGACGATGGTGCGCCCGTCCGGCGCGACGTCGGGGTCGCGCGCGCGCACGCCGCGGGTGATCCATCGCGTCGTGTGCGTGGTCAGGTCGAAGACGCGCAAGTCCGAGCGCACGCGGAAGAGCCGGAAGCTCTCGGGCTCCTCGTACACCAGGGCCTGCCCGTCCGGAGTCCAGGCCAGGGAAGATCCGCCGTTGCGCTTCACGACTTCCCGCTCGCCGCCACCTTCCCGGCGAACGACGTGAATGGACCGGAAATGCGTGAGGTCGCGATCCGTGAAGGCGATCCATCGTCGGTCGGGGCTGAACCTCGGGCCGGACTGGCGGACGCCGCGCGTGGTGAGAGCGCGCGAGGGCGTAATCCCCCGGGCCCGGATGACCTCCGCCTCCTGATCGAAGGCGGCCCGCATCGAGAGCCGCCATTGCGTCCAGAGGGCGTGGAAGGTGGAGCCGGTGACCTTGCGCGCGGTGTACTCGTCCAGGAACGGCAGCACGCGTCCGGAGTGGACGCGGGCCAGGTCCGGCAGCACCGTGGGGCTGGCGCGGGCGGCGAGATCGGCCAGGTAGGCCTCGCCGAAGAAGTAGGCGCCCTGCCCGCCCGGCCAGCGGTCCCGGCCGGCCACTGCGCCGTCCTCGCGCAGGAAGTGCTCTTCCAGAGCCGCCATGCGCAGGACCATGCGCACATCCGGGTTGCGGCCGCGGCCGAACGCGGTCCCCTGCGTCTCCTCGTAGGTGGCCAGGCCCTCGACCATCCAGGTGGGAGTCGAGGCATTGGGGAAGAGGAACGGCGCGCGGCCCAGCACCTTGCGCCCGACGCGCATCACCCCGCGCGCCTCGTCGAGATGCACGATGTGCAACAGCTCGTGCGTGAGCAGGAGGCGGAGCCAGTCGTCGTAGTTGCCGAAGTCCTCGCTGCCGTCGGGGGCGACCGCGCGCACGTGCACGAGCGGATAGGGCAGGGGCGAGGCGAACCCGTTGGGGTCGTCGTCGACGTCGGCGAGGACGAGGTTCACGCGGCCGACGTGGACGCCGTAGCGGGCTTCGTGGCGCTCCAGGATCTCCGTGGCCAGGGCGGCGGCCCGCCGTGCCATCGCCTCCAGGCCCTGGTGGAAGTGCACGGTGACGCGGTCCGTGGAGACGCTGCGAAAGCGCAGCTCGGGGGGAAACGAGGCCGCGGGCGCGGCCGCGGCGCCGGCCAGGAGGAGGAAGGCTGTGACGAGCAGCCGGCCGGCGCGGCGACCCATGAACGGACGAGGGTACCATAGCCGCCATGACGCTCTCCCGCCGCCAAGTCCTCCATCTCTCGGTCGGTTCTCTCGTCGGGGCGCTGGCCCCACGCCTCGCGCGCGCGCAGTCCCCGTCCCCGTCCGACGAGGTGCCCGCGGCCATCGACGCCCTCCGCCCGTTCACGGACGGCGCCTCGCCCATCAGGCTCGACGAGCACCGCGCGCGCATCGCCCGCGCCCAGGCCTTGATGCATGGCGAGGACCTCGACGCGATCGTGCTCGCCTCGGGCACCGGCCTCGAGTACTTCACGGGCGCGGAGTGGGGCCTCAGCGAGCGCTTCTTCGGCGCCGTAGTCACGCGCGAGGGCGATCCGGCGTGGGTCACGCCCGCGTTCGAGAAGGCGCGCGCCCTCGAGCAGATCCAGGTCGGCACCGACGTCCGGGCCTGGGAAGAGCACGAGAGCCCGTTCGCCCTCGTCGCGTCGATCCTGCGCGATCGGCGCGCCACCGGCCGCGTCGGAATCGAGGAGACGATGCCGTTCACGTTCGCAAGCGAGATCGGCGCCGCCCTGCCCTCGGCGCGCGTGGTCAGCGCGACCGCGGTCACCGCCGGCTGCCGCATGATCAAGGACGCGCACGAGCTGGCCCTGATGCGGCGCGCGAACGAGATCACGGTGCGCGCCCATCGCGCGGTCTTCCAGTCGCTCCGGGAAGGGATGACGCAGTCGCAGGTCTCGGCCTTGAGCGCGCAGGCGCACCGCAAGCTGGGGATGAGCGGCGGCGCCCTCGTGCTGTTCGGCCCCGATGCCGCCTATCCGCACGGCACCACCCGCCCGCGCCCGCTGCGCCGCGGCGACGTGGTGCTCATCGACGGCGGCGGGCGCCTTCACGGCTACGCGAGCGACATCACGCGGACGGGCGTGTTCGGCGCGCCGCCCACCGAGCGCCAGCGCCGCGTGTGGGACGTCGTGCTCCGGGCCCAGCAGGCGGCGTTCGATGCGGCGCGGCCCGGGGTCGAGGCGCAGACCGTGGACGCGGCCGCGCGGCGCGTCGTGGACGAGGCCGGGTTCGGCCCCGACTACCGCTACTTCACCCATCGCGTGGGGCACGGCATCGGCATGGACGGCCACGAGTGGACCTACTTCGTGCGCGGCAACACGACGAAGCTGCGTCCGGGGATGTGCTTCAGCGACGAGCCGGGGATCTACATCCCCGGCGAGATGGGGATCCGGCACGAGGACATCATCGTCATCCGGGAAGACGGCGCGGAGAGCACCACGAGATGGACGGGCTCGCCGGAGGATCCGGCCGTCCTCTAGAGAAGTAGCGGACATCAAACCGCCCGTCGCCGCGGCAGTATCAGCCGGAAGGTGCTTCCCAGGCCCTCCTTGCTGTGCAACTCGATTCGTCCGCCGTGCGCTTCCGCGCCGGTCACGACCGCCGTGTCGCCGTAGACGCGGACCGTCATGTCCGAGACTTCGTTGGAGGTGATCTTGATGGCGCCGGTCTTGATGTTGTTCATCGTCTCCGCCTTGTTCGAGACCTGGCCGTTCGCATTGATGAAGATGTAGTCGTCGGAGGTCAGGCCTTCGAGCGTCGCCACGTCCGCCTTGACGACGGCCGCGGCGCGGTACTTCTCCATCTTCTTGATCTGGTCCGCCACGCTGGAAGCGGTGCCCGCCATTTGCGCCCGAGCGGGTGCGGCGGTCAGCGTGGCCACGCCCAGCGCGGCGGCAACGACGACACGTGTAGCCATTCGAGTCATGACACGACCTCCTCGTAAAAGAACTGACAGTGGGCCTGCGGAACAGCCAGAGCCTAGAAGCGGGCACGCCGCATGTCAATCACGCCTGGCCCGCGACCGAGTATCCTTGGCCGCCTCCAGGGGAGCCGGCGATTGCGCGATAGCGGACGCGAGCTGATCGACCTCTTGCGGGAGACGCCCTCGTTCGCGTCGCTCGAGGCCGCCGACCTCGAAGCGGTGGCGGCCGCGTTCCGCGTCCTGCGCGTGCCCGGCGGGACCACGGTGATGCGCGAAGGCGGTCCCGCGGACGCCCTGCACGTCGTGGTGCGAGGCCGCCTGCGCGTCACGAAGAGTGCGGGCGGCGGGCGCGTCGAGCTGGCCGAGCTGGGCCGGGGCGAGGTCATCGGCGAGATGGCGCTGCTGACCGAGGGCGAGCGCACGGCCACGGTGACGGCGGTGCGTGATTCGCTGCTGGCCGCCCTTTCGGGGACGGAATTCGCCCGCCTGGTGGAGCGCCGGCCGGCCGTCCTCGTCAACCTCGCGCGCATCGTCGTCCGTCGCCTGGCCGGAGGGCAGCGCCGCGGTCCGGCGAGTGACACCCTGTCGATCGCCGTGGCGTCTGCGGGGGACGGCCGTCACCACGCCGCCTTCGCCGCGGCCCTCGCCACCGACCTGTCGCGCTACGGCCCGGCATTGCACGTGCCGCGCGCCTCCGTCGAAGAGCGCTTCGGGTCCGCGGCCCTGGCCGGGTCCTCCGCCGGCGACGACCTCCTCGAATGGCTCTCCGCGCAGGAGGCCGCCCACCGCTACGTCGTCTATGAATGCGATGGAGAGGACTCGCCCTGGTCGCGGCTCTGCCTGCGCCAATCCGATCGCGTGGTCTTCGTCGCGGCCGCGGCCGGCCGCGTCGCCCTCGGGCCGGTCGAGCGGGCGCTCGGCGAGTTCTCGGCCGAGGCCGCGCCCGCGGCCGACCTCGTCCTCCTGCAGCCCGCGGCCACGCGGTGCCCGGAGGATACGAAGCGCTGGCTCGCGGAGCGTCGCCTGCGCGGGCACCACCACGCTCGGGACGGTGATGCGCGGGACGTCCAGCGCATCGCGAGGCTCCTCGTCAATCGGGGCGTCGGCCTCGCGCTGGGCGGGGGGGGCGCACGCGGGTTCGCCCACATCGGCGTGATCCGGGCGCTGTCGGAGAGGGGCATACCGATCGACACCGTCGGAGGCACGAGCGCGGGCGCCTGTCTCGGCGCGATGTGCGCGATGGGCCTCGACTGGCGGGAAATGCTCGAGCGTTGCCGGGAAGGGTTCGTCAAGCATCCGCCCGGCGGCGACTACACCTTCCCATTCGTGTCGCTCTCGGCGGGAGGTGCCGTTCTTCTGCGTCACCACGAACTTGACGCGCGCCACGTCGGTCGCTCGCCGGTCGGGTCTGGTGCGCCAGTGGGTCCGCGCGAGCGGGGGGCTGCCCGGCGCCATCCCGCCCGTCTTCCACGAGGGCGAGGTCTACGTGGACGGCTGCGTCCTGAACAACCTCCCGGCGGACGTCGTGCGCGCCCAGTGCGGCGGGACGGTGATCGCCGTCGACGTCGACCAGAACTACGACATGTCGACGGACCTGTCCTTCCAGGAGAGCGTGTCCGGCTGGCGCCTGCTCGCCAACCGGGTCAACCCCTTCGGCACCAAGCGGCGCGTGCCGAACATCATGAGGATCCTGCATCGCACGGCGCACCTGGGGACGGCCCAGGCGGGCGAGCGCATCCGGCGCGAGGTGGACCTCTATCTCCACCCGCCGGTCGAGAAGTACGGCGTCTTCGACATGCACGCCCTGCCGGAGATCGCGGAGAGCGGGTACCAGTACGCGGCGCGGGAGATCGACGCCTGGCTCTCCGCGGGGGGCGCGGCCCGCCTGGGATTGTGAGCGCCCTGCCCCTGGCCTTCCGTCTCGCCGCGCGGGTCGAGCGCGGCCGGCTGCTGCGCTGGCGGGCGCGCGCGCACCGGCTGCTCGGCTTCCTGCTCGGCCTGGTCGTGCGCATCGAGGTCTCCGGGCTCGAGAACATCCCGCCGCGGGGCCCCGTCATCTTCGCGGCCAACCACGTGAGCTCGCTCGACCTGCCGCTCTTCCTCTCCATCTCACCGAGGCCGGACTTCACCGGCATCATGGGTGACGAGGTCCGCGGCAAGCGGGGACGGCTCCGCCTGATCCCCTTCTTCTGCGACATCATCTTCGCGCCGCGCGGGGCGCGCGAATCCGTCCTGGAAGACGCGGTGCGCGCGCTGGCCCGGGGGGACCTGATCGGCATCCTGCCCGAGGGCGCTTGTTCGGGGACGGGTGTGATGGGCAAGGCGTACAGCGGTGTCGCGCTGCTCTCGGCGCGCAGCGGCGTGCCCGTAGTCGTGGGCGCCTGGTACGGGCAGGAGCAGATCGCGGCCAACCTGCGGCGCTTGCGCCGGACCACGGTGCGGATCCGCATCGTTCCCGCGATGCCTCTCGAAGGGGCGAGCGCGGAGCAGGCGCAAGAGGAGACCGATCGATTGATGCGGGCGGTGGCGTCGATGCTGCCGCCCTCCTACCGGGGGATCTATGCCTGAGTCGTCGGGATCACCGGCGCGCCCGGCCGAGGCAGGAGGCGGCCGCGTTCGATCGTCAAGGCGCCCGCCTTCTCCAGCGCGCGGCACAGCATGAAGCCCGCATCGGGCTCCCACCAGCGGTAGGAGAAGCGGGCGGACGCCGGGAACCGATGATGGTTGTTCTGGAGTCCCTCACCGCCGATCAGGAGCGCAGCCAGCCAGGGGTTCCGCGAGTCGTCCGGGGTTTCGAAGTTGCGCGGGCCCACGGCGTGGCCGAGGGCGTTGATGACCCATCCCTCGATGGGGTGGCTCATGAGGCCGGCGAAGTACGCGAGCCCGAACCCCCAGCCGCCGGCGTATCCCAGGAGAACGGCCGCGGCCGTGTGGAGCGCATAGGGCAGCCACCAGAGGCCGTGGCGATTCAGCCAATGCACCGGGAAGTCGAGATCCTGCACGTGGCGCAGGTAGTCGGGATGCCGGCCGAGCAGGCCGTAGAGCGTGCGTTCGTACGCACGGAGCTGGGCCACGAGGACGCCAAGGACGCCGGCCTGGGCCGGGCTGTGCGGATCATCGGGTCCATCGGAGAAGGCGTGGTGCATGCGGTGCATGCAGGCCCAGGCTTTGGGATCGAGGCCGGTCACCCAGTTCCCGGTGGCCAGCACGAACCGGAGCGTGGCCGGCTGCAGCCTCACCGCGCGATGGGCCAGGGCGCGGTGGTAGAAGACGGTGATGTAGCCGAGGTGCAGCGAATAGGCGGCCAGGAATACGGCCAACGGCCTCAGCAGGTGCATCGTCATCCGGCCTTCGCGAGCGCGGTGACGCCGCTGCGCACGAGCTTGCCGCTGGTGGTCTTCGGCAGCGTTCCCGGAGGCACCAGGCGGACCTCGTCGACGGACAGGCCATGGCTCTTGAGGGCCTCACGCACCGCCCGCGCCAGGGCGGCATGCTCCGCGAGGGGCCGCCGCGTCTCCGCCACCACCACCGCGATCTGGGTCGCCAGTGCCTCCGACCAGAGGCCGACCGCGGCCACTCCTCCCGCGCGTACGCCCTCCACTCCGGAAGCGATCTCCTCGATCACCGCCGGCACCAGGTTCTGGCCGGCGCGGATGATGACGTCCTTCTTGCGCCCGGTGACGAACAGCTCGCCGCCCGCGAGGTAGCCGAGGTCTCCCGTGCGCAGCCAGCCTCCCACCAGGGCGGCCGCGGTGGCCTCCGCATCGCGGTGGTAACTCTCCATCAGCGTCTCCGAGTGGACCCAGATCTCGCCGACGCGGCGCTCGGCGGCGTCCGCGCCTTCTTCGTCCACCACGCGGACGGTCGTGCCGGGGATCCCCTGTCCGAGGCCCACGAAGGTCATGGCCCCCGGGCCGTCCTCGGCGAGGGGTTCCGCCAGGCCATTCCCCAGCGCGCGGCCGTCCACCCGATCGAATCGCCGCGGGGAGAGGAGGCGGGGGAAGGTGACGGCCAGGGTCGCTTCGGCGAGCCCGTAGCATGGGAAGAAGGCCTCGGCGTGGAAGCCGCAGGGCGCGAAGGCGGCGGCGAACTCGCGGAGGACACGGGCGCCGATGGGCTCGGCCCCCACCAGCGCGCAGCGAAGGCGCGACAGGTCGAGGCCGGTGGCGATGGCGCGCTCGGCCAGGCGGACGCACAGCATCCAGGCCGAGGGAGGCGCGGGGGTGATGACGGCGCCGGACTCCGACAGGTCCTGGAGCCAGGCACAGGGGCGCGCGCGAAAGTCGTGGGGCGAGGACAACCGCAGCTCGAATCCGGCGTAGAGGGGGAAGAGCAGGCCGCCGACCAGGCCCATGTCGTGATAGAGCGGAAGCCACGAGACGCCGACGGCGCCGGGGTCTGCTACGGGAAGCGCTCGCGACATCGCGTCGAGGTGGGACGACAGGCGGTGATGGGGGATCACCACCCCGCGCGGCCGTCCCGTGCTCCCGCTGGTGAGCTGGACGAGGGCAATGGGATGGGCGTCGTCGCCGTGGTCGGGGAGATCGGCGGGATCGCCCGCGAGGTCTTCGGCCACGAGAACGCGCAGGCCGCAGGGGCCGCGCGTGGCGGCTTGGGCGAGCGAGCGAGGCACGACCAGCACGTCGAGCCGGAAGGGCAGGCCGATCGGCGTCGGAACCGCGCCCAGGACCCAGGCGCCGAGGATCGCGCGCACCGCCGCTTCCGCCTCGACGGCGAGCACGAGCAGCGCATCCCCCGGCCGGAGGCCGGCCTCGCGCAGCCCGGCCGCGCTTTCCCGGGCCTGCCGCCAGTAGGTCGACCAGCTCCACGTCTGCCAGGCGCCCGCCGTTCGGAGACGCAGCCCGGGCTGACCACCGGCCGACGACTCGGCGCGCGCGCGCAGGAGCGCGGGGAGGGTCCGCGCCCTCACGGCTGCACGCCGCCCGCGAGCGGACGCGGGGGTTTCCCCTTCACGGCCACGACCATGTATTCGAGGGCCCGACGGCGAAGGAAGCTCAGGCGCGCGATCGTCATGTACACCTGGAGCACGCGCGGGAAACCGGGGGCGAGCGTCTCGATGCGGCCGCGATGGGCGCGCACGTTGTCGATCCAGCGGCCGAGCGTGCACGCGTAGGAAGCGGTGAGGTCCTCCACCCGCACGACATCCAGGCCGCAGCGCTCGATCAGGCCCAGCTCGTCCGAGAGGTGGAGCAGGCGGCAGTAGCCGAGCGCGGTCTCGAAGATGTACCGCGAGGCCGCGCTGTCGCGGTCGCCCCGCGCCTCCACCGGGAAGAAGCAATCGGAGATCAGCAGCCGGCCACCGGGGCGGAGCGCGCGCGCCACCTTCTCGTGGATGGCTTCGCGGTTGTGCATGTGCACGATGCTGCCCACGAAGAGGACGGCGTCGAGCGACTCGGACGGGAGGTCGAGTTCTTCGACGTGCGCGAGGTCGATGCGTACCCGGCCCTCCACGCCGGCGCGCTTGGCGCGGGCGAGCGCTTCTTCCCGCTGCCGGGCCGACAATGTCACCCCGCGGAAGCAGCCCTCCGTGTGCTCGGCCAGGTAGAGGAGGTTGCTTCCCCACCCGCATCCGACGTCGAGCACGGTCTGGCCCGGCTGGATGGCGAGCTGCTCGGCGATCCAGGCGTACTTGCGCGCCTGTGCCGTCTCGAGGTCCTCCTCCTCCCGGCGAAAGATGCCCGTCGCGTAGGCGAGGCGCCGATCGAGAACGAGCGAGAAGATCTCGGGGTGGTTCTCGTAGTGGGCGGCCACCGCCTGGCGCTCGTGCTCGCGCTGGGTGAGCGCCCCCCGGGCTTCGGCCTCTCTCTCGAGCTGCGTGGGGAGCGCGGTCATCGAAGGTCTCCGGCGAGCACGCGGACCACGTGGCTCACCAGGTCGTCGACGGTCACGATCCCCAGCTCGTCCGGGCGGGCCACCTCGGGCGACGTGAACCCCAGCTTCTCCTCGAGCGCGACGTTCATCTCGATGGTCTTGAGGGAGCTGAGCCCGAGGTGCTCCAGCTCGGCGTCCGGCCGGATGCCACTCGGATCGATCCCGAGGGTGTGCGCGAGAACCGCGTAGACCGCCTCCGCGACGGCGGGCCGCGGAAGGGGCGGGGACGTCCGCTCATGCGCTCGTTCGTGCATCGGCACCTCCTGCATCAGGTGAGGACGGGCCATCCGCAGCCACGATCCAGCCCTCGAGAGCAAGGCCGAGGGCTTCCGGACGCTCGAGAGGAACGAGATGCCCGGCATCGGGCAGCTCGCAGAGCTGCCCGAGCGGGAGACCGCCGGCCAGCGCGGCCACGTCCTCGGCCGAGACCACCGCATCCTGGGCACCGGCGACGACCAGCGCGGGCACGTGGACCCGGCCGAGCCAGGGGCGAGCATCCGATCGGCGGAGCGCGGCCTGGGCGGTCCGGCGTATCGCGATGGGATCGGCGCTGTCCAGACTTTCCAGCCACGCCTCCACGACTTCGGGCGAGTGCCGCCGGGTCGTGCCGCCGAACAACCAGCTCGCCATTCCGCGCAGGACGGGGCGCTTGCCCAGGCGGTCCATGGCCTCGAGGGTCGCGAGGCGGCGCGCCCCGCTCTCCACCGTTTCGGGCGAAGCCGGCGTGGCCACGAGGGCAAGGGCGGCCACGCGCTGCGGATGCCGGACGGCGGCACGCAGGCAGACGAGACCGCCCAGGCTCAATCCCACCAGCGTCGCTCGAGGGACATCCAGGGCATCGCGCTCGATCAGGCCCAGCTCGTCCGAGAGGTGGAGCAGGCGGCAGTAGCCGAGCGCGGTCTCGAAGATGTACCGCGAGGCCGCGCTGTCGCGGTCGCCCCGCGCCTCCACCGGGAAGAAGCAATCGGAGATCAGCAGCCGGCCACCGGGGCGGAGCGCGCGCGCCACCTTCTCGTGAATGGCCTCGCGGTTGTGCATGTGCACGATGCTGCCCACGAAGAGGACGGCGTCGAGCGACTCGGACGGGAGGTCGAGTTCTTCGACGTGCGCGAGGTCGATGCGTACCCGGCCCTCCACGCCGGCGCGCTGGGCGCGGGCGAGCGCTTCTTCCCGCTGCCGGGCCGACAATGTCACCCCGCGGAAGCAGCCCTCCGTGTGCTCGGCCAGGTAGAGGAGGTTGCTTCCCCACCCGCATCCGACGTCGAGCACGGTCTGGCCCGGCTGGATGGCGAGCTGCTCGGCGATCCAGGCGTACTTGCGCGCCTGTGCCGTCTCGAGGTCCTCCTCCTCCCGGCGAAAGATGCCCGTCGCGTAGGCGAGGCGCCGATCGAGAACGAGCGAGAAGATCTCGGGGTGGTTCTCGTAGTGGGCGGCCACCGCCTGGCGCTCGTGCTCGCGCTGGGTGAGCGCGCCCCGGGCTTCGGCCTCTCTCTCGAGCTGCGTGGGGAGCGCGGTCATCGAAGGTCTCCGGCGAGCACGCGGACCACGTGGCTCACCAGGTCGTCGACGGTCACGATCCCCAGCTCGTCCGGGCGGGCCACCTCGGGCGACGTGAACCCCAGCTTCTCCTCGAGCGCGACGTTCATCTCGATGGTCTTGAGGGAGCTGAGCCCGAGGTGCTCCAGCTCGGCGTCCGGCCGGATGCCACTC
This sequence comes from Acidobacteriota bacterium, assembly GCA_003222295.1. Taxonomy (GTDB): domain Bacteria; phylum Acidobacteriota; class Vicinamibacteria; order Fen-336; family Fen-336; genus AA29. Next base: position 12,158 of record QHVP01000262.1, read on the forward strand.
GGATCGATCCCGAGGGTGTGCGCGAGAACCGCGTAGACCGCCTCCGCGACGGCGGGCCGCGGAAGGGGCGGGGACGTCCGCTCATGCGCTCGTTCGTGCATCGGCACCTCCTGCATCAGGTGAGGACGGGCCATCCGCAGCCACGATCCAGCCCTCGAGAGCAAGGCCGAGGGCTTCCGGACGCTCGAGAGGAACGAGATGCCCGGCATCGGGCAGCTCGCAGAGCTGCCCGAGCGGGAGACCGCCGGCCAGCGCGGCCACGTCCTCGGCCGAGACCACCGCATCCTGGGCACCGGCGACGACCAGCGCGGGCACGTGGACCCGGCCGAGCCAGGGGCGAGCATCCGATCGGCGGAGCGCGGCCTGGGCGGTCCGGCGTATCGCGATGGGATCGGCGCTGTCCAGACTTTCCAGCCACGCCTCCACGACTTCGGGCGAGTGCCGCCGGGTCGTGCCGCCGAACAACCAGCTCGCCATTCCGCGCAGGACGGGGCGCTTGCCCAGGCGGTCCATGGCCTCGAGGGTCGCGAGGCGGCGCGCCCCGCTCTCCACCGTTTCGGGCGAAGCCGGCGTGGCCACGAGGGCAAGGGCGGCCACGCGCTGCGGATGCCGGACGGCGGCACGCAGGCAGACGAGACCGCCCAGGCTCAATCCCACCAGCGTCGCTCGAGGGACATCCAGGGCATCGAGCACGCGGAAGAGGTCATCGGTGAGCTCGTCGAGACGAACGTCGTTCGCTGCGGCCCCGCTGCGCCCGTGGCCCCGCAAATCGGGGACGATGACCCGCCGCGAGCCCGGCAGACTCGGGATGACGGACTTCCAGGCCTGGCCGGACGTGAGCAGGCCGTGCAGAAGGAGCACGGGCGGACCGTCCGCCGGGTCCACCGGTGCGTGGTCGGAGACGTAGAGGGGCACCGGGATCGCGTCGACGACGAACTCGGTGGCGGCGCGCAAGGTTCAGGTGGTCCCCTGTCCCGTACGTCGAGGGCCGGCGAAGCGGTGTGCTTCCGCTCACGGCCGCCTCTCGGACAGCGGGATTCTGGGGCTTTCGCCCCCGGTTTTCCAGCGCGCCTAGCTGGTGAGCCTCTGGCGCGCCGCGCGCTTCCAGCGCGCGACTTCCCGGCGGCGGTAGGCGGGCATGGTGTCCACCGCCTCCACGCAGGCGCGGAACTGCTCGGCCGCGCCCCCGGAGTCTCCGGCGGCCAGCAGGGCCTCGCCGTAGCGGAGCAGCCCTTCGGGGTCATGAGGCCGTCTCTCGACGTACTTCGACAGGGCCCAGCGGGCGTGATCGATGGAGCCCGACTCGAGGTACGTCGAGCCGATCTCCCGCCAGACCTCGCTCCGCGCGTGGGCGTCGTCCCGCGAGACCACCTCCTCGAAGTGGCGGATGGCGTCTTCGTATCGCTTCTCCTCGCGCGCGATGCGGCCGAGCTGGTAGTGCGCGTCCAGCTCCCTGGGATCGATCTCGACGGCGCGCCGGAAACGCTCCTGCGCCTCCGCGTTCTGGCGGCGCTGCTGATGGATGAGGCCGAGGTTGTAGTGCGCGCTGGCGTCCCGGGGGTTCAGGGTCGAGGCCTGAAGGTGGCGCTTGAAGCTCTGCCGCGCGCTGAAGCTCCAGGTCACGTCGCCGAGGTCTCCCCGAAGGTAGCGCCAGCCGAAGAAGAGGACGAAGGGCGAGGCCAGGAAGGCGAGGAAGGGCTGGAGAAGCAGGGCGACCGGCGCCAGAAGCACCACCGCCACTGCGCTCGGGAGCCGGGCGCCGAACGTCGTCTGCAGGGCGATCACCATCAGTGCTCCGAAGACGAGCCCGCCCATGGCCCAGAGGGCGAGGTACACCGCCAGCCCCTGCATTCCGAGTCCGAGGAAAGGGAGGATCAGGGACAGCAGGGCAAAGGGCAGGCGCGCGGCCGCCCAGGCGAAGAAGGTGCACGCGAGCAGCGGTCCGAAATCGCGGCGGAAGGCGACACCGAAGCTGCCGACGGGCTCGAACACGGTGAGGGCCAGCAGCGCGAAGGGCGCATAGAGCAGCGCCAGCCCGAGGATGTCGCCCAGGCTGGAGGTGAGCGAGACGAGGGCCACCAGGCCGTGGGGCGGCGGTGGCGCGGGCTTCGAGAGCGCTCCGGCGGGGGCGACCATCATCTGGACGGTCAGGCCGGCGGCCATGACCGCGGAAACGATCACGACGAGCGCGGCGCCGAAGAGGATGCTGCCCTGGTCCAGGATCCCCGAGAAGGCGCGGCGTGGCCGGCGATAGAGTTCCAGGAAGAGGCCGACGTTCTCGAAGAGCATCGGCGGCGATCCTACCGCCCTTTGTCCAACCCGATGTAGGTGTAGACGTACCGTCCGCGGCGCTGCCGCGACTAGAAGCCGGCTTCGACCGGAATGAGGTGGGAATGCAGCGCGCGCAGGTCCCCCGTGAAGTGGCTGTCCGGCTGTCCCACGTCCACGCGGTAGCCGCACAACAGCGATACGGAATGAAGCTCGATGACCTCGTTCCAGAGTTCCTCGAGCTGGCGCGTCGCCGGATGGTTGACTCTCCAGAGGAGGTTGACCGTCTCGCCGTACATTCGGATCCGGTGGAATCGGCCCCCTCCGCGCGCCATCGTGATCACGTCGGCCAGGATCGATCGGAAGCGAGCGGCATCGACGTGCCCGTCGGCCAGGAAACGCGCCAACAAGCTGGCGGCGTCGATGCGGGTGAGCTGGCCCCAGGCCTTCAGGTCGCCGAGGTCGAAGCCGGTATCGCGCAGGCGCGCCTCGATGGCCTGGAGGTGCGGCTCCGTCGCCACCAGGATCACGCCCTCGCCCTTGCCGAGCCCACGACCGGCATAGAGAGACACCGCCTCCACCAGGGCGCGGTCGTCCTCGTAGAGCTGGACGAGGTGCTCCTTGGAGAGCGGCTCGGCCAGACGATCGTTCCAGGGCGCGCTGATGCTCATGAAGACACTGAAGTCGGCAGACTTCGCCTCACGTTCCACCGTACCACCGTCACCCCTCGAAGGGTGGCGTCCCGTCCCTTTTTTCACTAGGATCGCGCCCTCGTCGCGGAGGCAAGCAATGGCGGAGGGCCGTCTCGGCGTCGGGTTCATCGGCAGCGGCTTCATCACCCGTTTCCACATCAAGTCCTGGGTCGGCGTCCGCGACGCCGACGTGCGCGGCGTCTGGAGTCCCCAGGCCGGACGCGCGGAGGAAGCGGCGGCCCTGGCCCGCTCCCTGCGCGTGGGCGCCGCCCGCGCCTTCGCTTCCATCGAAGAGATGGTGGCCGCGCCCGAGATCGACTGCATCTGGATCTGCGGCCCGAACCACGCGCGCATCGAGAACATGGAGCGCATCGTGGACGCGCTCTCTCGCGGGGCCCGGCTCGTGGGCGTCGCCTGCGAGAAGCCGCTGGCCCGCAACGCCGCGGAAGCCCGCCGCATGGTCGAGCTGGTCGAGAAGGCGGGCGTCCGCCACGGCTACCTGGAAAGCCAGCTCTTCTCGCCTGCCCTGGAGCGCGGCCGCGAGATCGTCTGGGCGCGGGGGGCGGCCCTGAGCGGGCGCCCCTACCTCGCGCGCGCGGCCGAGGAGCACAGCGGGCCCCACCGGCCGTGGTTCTGGCGCGGCGATCTGCAGGGCGGCGGCGTGCTCAACGACATGTTGTGCCACAGCCTCGAGGTCGGCCGCCACCTCCTCACCGCGCCGGGCGCGCCACGAAACACGCTGCGGCCCCTCAAGGTCTCCGCCCAGATCGCATCGCTCAAATGGTCGCGCCCGGAGTACGCGCAGCTCCTCGAGGAGATGATGGGCCCCGAGGTCGACTACCGGAAGGCGCCCGCGGAGGACTTCGCGCGCGCCACCGTCCAGTACGTCGACGAGAAGGGCCTCAAGGTGATGACGGAGGCCACGACCTCGTGGACCTTCGTGGGGGCGGGGCTGCGGCTGAGCCTGGAGCTGCTCGGCCCCGAGTACTCGATGTCCGCGAGCTCGCTCGACGCGGGGGCGCGCGTCTTCTTCAGCCGCCGCCTCAAAGGGAAGGCCGGCGAGGACCTGGTCGAGAAGCAGAACGCCGAGCAGGGCCTCATGCCGGTGGTGG
>QHVP01000262.1:16252-24662 GCA_003222295.1 Acidobacteriota bacterium
AGGCGAGAACCGATACTTCACGCAGTGCTTCCTCGACGGCAAGTCGCCCTGGCTCGACTTCCATTCCGGGCTCGACGTGACCCGGCTCCTCATGGCCTGCTACATGAGCGCGGAGCAGGAGCGGGTGATCGACTACCCACCCGCGGACCTCGACACGTTCGTGCCCGCCGTCGCGCGCGGGACCTGGAAGCCCTGAGGGGGGACGCGGTTATAGTCGAGGGATGCGCGGCCCCGGGCCCTCGGCTCTTCGAATGGTGCGGACGGGCGCGGTGTGCGCCCTGGCCTCGTCCGTCGCGGCCGCGCCCCCCGCGTCCAAGCACGTCCAGCCCGAGCTCGTCGCGGACGTGGAATCCATCGCCGCCGGCCGGCCCTTCCAGGCCGGCCTGCGCCTCCGCATGGCACCGGAGTGGCACACTTACTGGAAGAACCCCGGCGATTCCGGCCTGGCCACGCGCCTCACCTGGAAGCTGCCCGACGGATTCCAGGCCGGGCCCATCGAATGGCCGTATCCGGAGATCTTCAAGCAAGGGCCGGTCACGAGCTACGGCTACACGCGCGAGGTGCTCCTTCCGGTCACGATCACGCCGCCGACGACGTTGGCCGCGGGGACGTCGGTGACGCTGGCGGCCAGGGCGGACTGGCTGGAGTGCCGCGAGGCCTGCCTGCCCGGACGCCGTGAGCTCTCCCTGGTCCTGCCCGTGCGCGCGGAGGCGCCGCGGCCGTCCGGTCCGTGGGGCGCCGCCTTCGCCTCCGCACGCGAGCGATTGCCGCGGGCCGCGGCCGGATGGGCCTTCGAGACGCGCGAGAAGCCGGAGCGGCTCGTCCTCGTGGTGCGGCCGCCGCGCGCACAACCGGAGATCCGCCAGGCCTACTTCTTCCCGGACCGCGGCCAGATGATCGACCATGCCGCGACCCAGGCCTGGGCGCGCTCGGCCGGGAGCTATCGACTGGAGATGACACCCGCGCCCAATGCGGCCCGCCCGCTGGGCGCGCTCGAAGGCGTCCTCGTCATCGAGGGTTCCGGGGGCCGCACCGCCGTACGCGTGGACGCGAAGAACGCCGCGCCGCCGGCGAAGGAGAAGCCACATCGTACGGCTGCTCCGTCAAGTACTGAGTCGCGCCCTTAGCGATCGAGGATCGGGCGGAGCTGGGCGAGGAGGCGCGCGCCCACGTCCGTCCCCCTCACCTCGCCGAGCCGGCGCTGCTGTCCCGCGACGACGGGGTCCCGCACCGCGCGGTCCCGGACGATCCGGTCGAGCAGGGCCGCGACCTCGTCCGGCCGCTTGTCCTTCAACAGGACACCCGCGCCGGCCAGGGTCTCCGACACGGCGGCCGCGTCGTAGGCGACGACCGGCATCCCGAACGCCATCGCCTCCAGCAGGGGCACGCAGAACCCCTCGTGCTCGGAGAGCGAGACGTACACGGTGCCCACGGAGTAGTACGCCCGCAACTCGTCGTCCTCGGCCTGCCCCGTGAAGAGGACCTCCTGCGCGCCCAGCTCGCGCGCGACGGCCTGGAGGAACAACAGGTAGGGCTCGTAGCCCCAGTGGTCGCCGACGAGGAGGAGGCGGCTGCTCGGATCGAAGGTGCGCTGGTAGAAGGCGAAGACGCGGATCAGATCCTCGATCTTCTTGTTCGGGATGATGCGGCCGACGAAGAGCAGGTTCGTGCGGCCGTCCCCGAACACGCTCCGGACGACGGCGGAGGCGGGTCCGGCGGCGAAGGCGTCGAGGTCGAGCGTGATGGGAACGACGCCGGTCTGACGGTAGCCCGCCGCCTCCAGCTCGAGGCGATTGAACTCGCTGACGCCGAGGCCCAGCTCCGTTCGCTCCGCGAAGGCCCGCAGCTCGAGGCGGCCTTGATGGCATTGCCGGGCCAGATGGGGCAGGAACCCGGCGAGGAGCTCCGGGGGCGTGATGTTGTGATAGCGCGTGACCAGGCGGTCCGGCGCCTGGAAGATGAAGCGGCCGGCGCCGCTCCCGATCGCGAAATGGAAGAGGCAGACCGTCTCCGGAGATGAGACCTCGGCATACTCCCAGAGACGGCGGCAGCGCCGGGCCAGGCGCGGATGCGCGTGCTCGGCGAAGATGTGCGACTCGAAACCCGCGGCAAGCAGGTGACCCTGCAGGGCCAGCGCGTCGTTGCTGACGGCGTCACCGTAGGAGAGGGCGGCCAGGAGTTGGTGGACGGGGCGCGGCGACACGTACGAATCATCCACGAAAAGAGCAGAAGAACGCGTTTCACACGGTTAACAGATAGACGTGCGGGCCAGGTCGGCGGCCATCGTTTGCGTCAACGGCCAGCGCGCCCCCCGATCGCGAGCGCCACTCCACCGAGGATCGCCACCGCGGACACGACAAGGCGCGCCGTGACCGCCTCACCCAGGAGCAGAACCGCCCCCAGCGCCGTCAGCACGGGGACGCAGAGCTGGACCGCGGCTGCGCGCGTCGCGGTCAGGCCGGGTAGCGCTCCGTACCAGAGGCTGTAGCCGACCCCGGAGGCGATCGCGCCCGAGGTCACCGCGAGCACGACCCCCGCCCGAGTGACGTGCGGCGCGCCGGGCGCGACCAGGCTGAGCGCGATCGTGAAGAGGACGGCACGCGCGAAGTTCCCCGCCGTCGTCTCCAGCGGGCGGACGGACGAGCGTCCGATCAGCGAGTACACGCCCCAGGCCACGCCCGCGGTGAGCATGAGCGCCGCCCCCATCGGGTCCGGCGCCCGCAGACCGCCGGAAACGAGGACGACCACGCCGCCGGCCGCGAGCGCGATCCCGCCCCACTCCGCGGGCCGCGGCCGCTCGCCCGTGCGAAGGGCCCACGCGATCATCGTCGCCTGGACGGCTCCGAACGCCAGCAGCGCGCCCACCGCGGCCCCGATGCGCACGTAGGCGAACGAGAAGGCGGCGGCGTAGGCAAAGAGGGCGGCCGCGGAGGACCAGCGGCCGGCGGCGAGGACCGCGCGCGGCGCGCGCCCGGCGAGGATCCCGAGCGCGAGCGCACCGGACAGCAGGCGGATGGTGGTGAAGGTGGCGGCGTCCGCCTGCCCGCGACCGAGGGCCCCGCGGCACAGGAGGGAGTTGGCGGCAAAGCCGATCAAGGCCGCGGCCGTGAACGCGGTCGTCCGTGCTCCCGGCCTCACGCCTCGGCGGTACGGCCGCCCTACGACGGCCGACGAGCGACGCGCGACGCGGCCCCGGCGGGACCCGCCGCCGGCATGTCGAGACGGCCGGCCAGCTCCATCACGAGCTTGACGCGCTTGCCCTCGCGGACGACGGTGAGGTTGCGCTTGCCGTCGATGCGGATCTGCTGCCGCACCTCCTCCAGGGTGAACTCCTTGGCCGGACGGCCGTCGAGCTCGATCAGCACGTCGCCGTGCGAGAGACCCGCCTGCGCGCCCGGCGAGGAAGGGGCCACGCGCACGACGCGGAACGTCTCGTCTGCCAGCGAGTCCTGGGCGAGGGTCACTCCCGTCCGGAACCGGCGCAGCAGGTCTTCCTTGTCCGGGGCCGCGGCCAGCGCCTCGTCCATCTCCACCTTGTGGGTTTCGATCATCCGCATGAGCTCGTCGTTGAGCAGGCTCATGCCCAGCGCCTTGCTCGTCTGCATGATCCCGGGGAGCTGGACGGTCTTGGACTCGCGAATCAGGTTCGCGACCGCCACCGTGACCACCAGCACCTCGAGGGCGGCCATGCGTCCCCCGCCCTTCTTCTTGACCAGGGTCTGCGCGACCACGCCCTTGAGCACGTCCGAGAGCACGCTGCGCACCTGCGACTGCTGGTCGGCGGGGAAGTTGTCGATGACGCGATCCACGGCGCTCACCGCGTTGTTGGTGTGGAGGGTGCCGAACACGAGATGGCCCGTGTTCGCGGTCTCCAGGGCCAGCATGATCGTCTCCGGGTCGCGCATCTCGCCCACGAGCACGATGTCGGGGTCCTCGCGCAGGGTGGCCCGCAGCGCCCGCCCGAAGCTCTTGGTGTGGCCTCCCACCTCGCGCTGGTTGATGAGGCAGCCCTGGCTGGCGTGGACGAACTCGATCGGGTCTTCCAGGGTGACGATGTGCGCCTTCTTGGTCCGGTTGATGTAATCGATCATCGCGGCCAGCGTCGTCGACTTGCCGCTGCCCGTCGGGCCGGTGACCAGGATCAGCCCCTTGGGCAGCTCGCAGAACGACTTGATCACGAGGGGCAGGGAGAGCTGCTCGAAGGTCATGATCTTCGAAGGGATCTGGCGCAGGACGGCGGACACGCCGAAGCGGTCGCGGAAGACGTTGACGCGGAACCGCGCGGAGCCGGGCAAGGCATAGGCGAGGTCGGTGTCGTTGTCCTCGGCGAATTGCTGCTTGTGCCGGGCCTCCATGACCGGCTCCAGGAGGTCGAGAACCTCGCTCGGGCCGAGCACGGCGAGGTCGTCCATGGCGCGCATGTCGCCGTCGATCCGCCAGTGCGGCTTGTGTCCGGCGGAAAGATGGAGGTCGGACGCGCCTTCGGCGACCACGCGCTCGAGCAGCTTCTCCAGCCGCGGCGAGCGGCCGGGCGCCTCCGGGGCCTTGGCCGCGGCGGCCTTGCCCTTGGCCTCGAAGCCCTTCACTCCGCCGTGGCGGCTCAGCACGTCGTTGAAGAATTCCGCGGTGACCTGGATCGGCTTGAGCTCGAGGGCAGGCAGGAGGTCGTGCACGGCCTTGATGACCTGCGTGGTGGGCGCGTCCACGATCCCGAGGGTGAGCACGTTGTCGTCCAGCCGCAGCGGGAGGACGCGGTGCCGCTGGACCATCTCCATCGGCAGCAGGTCGAGGATCTCCGGCGCGGGGGCGGCCGACTGGGGCATCTCCGGGATCTCGATCTTTCCCGAGAGCTGGTGCAGCCGGTGGGCGAGCCCCGAGGAGAGGGCCGCGCCGAACTGCGGGATCTTCTGGAACATCGCCTCGAAGGCCTTGCCCGAGAACTTGAGCGCGGTCACCGGGGTCTTCGCGGTCACGGAGGCGGTGCGCGGCTCGTTCAACAGCAGGCTGACCTCGCCGACGCTCGAGGGCAGGGGGATCTCCCCGATCTGCACCGCCTCGCCCTGGCCCCGGTTCACCGTGACCGCGGCCGAGCCGTCGAGCACGACGTAGAACGAGTCGGAGGCCTCGCCCTGGCGGACGATGGCTTCGCCCGGATCGAAGCGCTGGAGCTCCGCGACCTTGACCAGCTGCGGAATCTGCTCCGGCTTGAGGGCACGGAACAGCGCGCACTGTCCCACGGACGCGAACACCTTCGGCTCGCGGTCCTTGGAAAGGCTGAGAGTCTCCATGAGGCCTCCTCCGGGCCGAGTATCGGCGGGAGGCGAACGATACCAGAGGGGAAGTCGGCGCGAAAGCGGCGCCCCGGTTACGATTTCAACATGGCGCGAGCCCGTGACTTCGGTGAGCGGCTTTTCGTGCGTGCCGTGTCCGCGCCCGCGCTGAGCCGGCTCACCGCTGCCCTGGCCGACCTGCGGCTGCCCGCGCCCCTTCTGCGCGTGCTCATGCGCGCCTACATTCGCGCCTACCGCGTGGACATGTCGGAGGCGGCCGAGCCCCTCGCCGCGTTCCCGAGCTTCAATGCCTTCTTCACGCGGCGCCTGCGCCAGGGGGCACGTCCGATCTGCGCGGAGGCGGGCGTGGTCGTGTCGCCTTGCGACTCCCGCGTGCATTCGATCGGGACGATGCCGGACGGTGGCCGGCTCGAGCAGGTCAAGGGCCGCACGTATTCCCTCTCCGCGCTCCTGGGATCGGAGGACGACGCGCGGACCTTCGCCCGCGGTGTGCACGCCACGCTGTACCTGAGCCCGAGCATGTACCACCGCGTGCACTCGCCGGTGGACGGCCTCATCCGCGCGTGGCGTTACGTCCCCGGACGTCTCTTTCCCGTGAATGCGCTCGCCGTCCGCCACGTAGAGGGCCTCTTCGCCGTCAACGAGCGCGTGTCGATCCTCATCGACACGCCAGAGTTCGGGTCCGTGGCCGTGGTCATGGTCGGCGCGACCAATGTCGGCCGGATGAGCCTCAGCTTCGCCGATCTGGTCACGAACTCCGGACGCCCGGGCGCGCTCACGCAGCCGCCGGCCCCCATCCCGGTCGAGCGCGGGCAGGAGCTGGGCGCGTTCAATCTCGGATCGACGGTCGTGCTCCTGATCGCCGACGCGAGCCTCCCGCCCGCGGGCATCGCCCCCGGCCAGCTCGTGCACGTGGGCGAGCCTCTCTGGCGCCGGCCCCCTCCGTGAGCGAGGCCGCGGCGCGCCGCCGCGTCGGCGTCATCTCGGACACCCACGATCTGGTGCGCCCGGAAGCGCTGCGCGCCCTGCGCGGCTCCGACCTCGTCCTCCACGCCGGCGACATCTGCGGCCCGGACGTCCTCCAGGCCCTGCGCGAGATCGCGCCCGTCATCGCGGTGCGCGGCAACAACGATCACGGTCCCTGGGCGGATGCGCTCCCCCAGACCGCGATGGTGGAGCTGGGCTCGGTGTGCGTGCTGATGGTGCACGACATCAAGACGCTTCGGCCGGGCGCGACGGGCGGGGTGCGGGTCGTGATCTCCGGCCATTCGCACCGGCCCTCGAGGGAGGTCCGCGACGGCGTCCTCTACTTCAATCCCGGCAGCGCGGGTCCGCGGCGATTCACCCTGCCCATCTCCCTCGGGCGGCTCGACGTCACCGGGGAGCGCGTGCGCACGACTCTCGTCGACCTCGGCCGCCCCCGCGACGCGCGGCGGGCCATAATCGCGCCGTGATGATGACTTCGCGCGCCCGCCTCTCTCCATTCCTCTTGCTCCTGGCCGTGGCGACCCTTCCCGCTCTTCCCCTCCGCGCGGCCGCGCCGCCCGAACGGCCATCGGTCGATTCGGTCCTCGAAACGCTCGGCCGCGTCGTGAGCCTGCGGGAGACAGCCCTCTCCCCGGACGGAACGCGCGTGGCCTGGGCGGAGCGGGTACGCGCCGCCGACGGCGCGGAACGGCGCTCCGTGATCCGCGTGTCCGGCCTGGACGGTGGCGCGCCGCGCGCGCTCACCGCGGCGCGAGACAAGGTGCCTCACCGCGAGCGCGACCTCGCCTGGTCGCCCGACGGCCGGGAGATCGCGTTCCTGTCCGACGCGGCGCAGGACGGCCAGCTCCAGCTCTATGTCGCCCCCGCCGCCGGAGGCGCCCCGCGCATGCTGACCCATGCGCGGGGCCAGCTGGAGCATCCGCGCTGGTCCCCGGACGGGAAGCGGCTCGCCGTCCTCTACGTGGCCGGATCCACGCAGGAGCAGGGCGCCCTCGTGGCGTACAAGCCGGACGCGGGCGTGGTCGAGGAGAAGGTCGAAGAGCAGCGCATCGCGATCGTCGACGTGGCCGGCGGCGAGCTGCGCGAGGTCAGCCCCGCCGATCTCTACGTGTACGACTACGACTGGTCGCCGGACGGCCGCCGGTTCGCGGCGGAGGCCGTGCACGGCTCCGGCACGAACAACTACTGGACGGCCGAGCTGTACGTGGTGGACGCGGCCAGCGGCGAGGCGCGCTCTCTCTGGAAGCCGCCGCTGCAGATCGCGCAGCCGCGTTGGTCGTCCGACGGCGCCTCGATCGCGGTCATCCACGGCCTCATGAGCGACGAGGGCTCGACGGGGGGCGACGTGATGCTCCTCCCCGCCGCGGGAGGGGCGCCGCGCAACCTCACGCCCGGGTTCGCCGGGTCCGCCAGTTGGATCGCGTTCCGTCCGGGGGGCGACGTGGTCTTCACCGCGCACGCCGATGGCGAGACGATGGTCGGCACCGTGAGGCCGGCCGCGGCCGGAGTCACGACCGTGTGGCGCGGGCCCGCGCTGCTCACCTACTTCAGCCTCAGCCGCGATGGCCGCGTCTTCTCCGCGGTCCACGAGTCGTTCGCCGAGGCGCCGGAAGTCTGGGCAGGCGAGGTGGGCCGCGGGCGGCCGGTGACACACTTGAACGCGGCGGTGAAGGCGGCGTGGGGCGAGGTCAAGAGCCTGCACTGGGAGAGCGACGGGCAGCGCGTCCAGGGGTGGTTGATCGCACCGCCGCACGTCGATCCGGCCGCACGCCATCCGCTTGTCGTCTACGTCCACGGCGGGCCCTCCTCGGCCTCTTCGCCGCGCTGGCCCTCGCGCTGGACCGGGGTCTTGCCGACCCAGGGGTACTACGTCCTCATGCCCAATCCGCGCGGCAGCTATGGCCAGGGCGAGGCCTTTACGCAGGGCAACGTGAAGGATTTCGGATACGGAGACCTCCGGGACATCTTGAAGGGAGTCGACGCGGCGGTGGCCTCCGCGCCCATCGACGGCGAGCGCATCGGCATCCTCGGCTGGAGCTACGGCGGTTACATGGCGATGTGGGCGGTCACGCAGACCAGCCGCTTCAAGGCCGCGGTGGCCGGGGCCGGGATCGTCAACTGGCAGAGCTACT
>QHVP01000256.1 GCA_003222295.1 Acidobacteriota bacterium
TCCGTCAGCGCGAAGGCCGCGTTCTCGAATTCCGGCACCATGCGGCCGCGTTCGAAGCAGCCGAGCGAACCGCCTCCCGGCGCCGATCCCTGATCCTCGGACATCTTCTTGGCGAGGGCGGCGAAGTCCGCGCCCGCCTTGACCTGGTCGAGAGCGGCCTCCGCGAGCTTGCGGGCGTCGGCATCCGCGTGTCCCTCCGTCGCCTCCGGGGTCGACTTCACCTTGACCAGGATGTGGCTCGCGCAGACCTGTTCCGCCTGCTTGAACTCGTCCTGGTGCGCGTCGTAGTAGGCGCGCTCCTCCGCTTCCGTCACCGTGACGCGCGGCTGCAGCTTGGGCAGGTCGAGGAGGAGATAGGTCACGACGCGACGCTCGGGAAACGCGTAGCGGTCCTTGCTCGCGTCGAAGCGCGCCCGCACCTCGGCGTCGGTGGCGACGATGCTCTCACCATCACGCCGTCGGTGACCAGCGCGTTGACGCGCTCGTGGAGGATGCGGCGCCGGAGGTCCTGCTCGAACTCGCCCACGGAGATGCCCTGCATCTCCAGGCGGCGGCGCAGCTCGTCGCCGCCCATGAAGCGGCCGTCGATCTGGAACTCGGGCGAGGTGGACAGGCGCTGCCGGATGGTCTCGTCGTCCACGGAGATGCCGAGACGCCGCGCCTCCAGCTGCAGGACGCGATCGTCGATCAGCGACTGCAGGGTCTGCTCCTCGAGGCCCATGCGCTTGAGGGCTTCGTTGTCCAGGCGCCCCTGGTACAGGCTCAGGTACATCTCGCGCTGCCGGTGGTAGGCCTTCTGGTACTCGCCGACGGTGATGGCAATCGAGCCCACCTCGACCATCGTCGCGCCTACGCCCTTCTCCGTCGCGCGGCGCATGAAGCCGAGGGCCATGCTGTCTCCGATGCGGCCCCTCCCCTCGGAGGAGCCAAACGGGCATTCTATCCGCCGACCGGAAAGCGGGCAAACCAATCACTTGGAGCGCCCATGGTTTGCGACGTCCGGCGGGGTGCGACTATAATGCCGAGCACTCTAAGTCGCTCGGAGCGAGGGGTTTTTAGGGAATGGCGGCACCGGATCGGAGACGCGTCAAGAGCCAGGACGACACGATCGACTGGTTCACCGTCTCCTATCGATCCATCTTCATCGCCCTCCTCTTCATCGTGCTCGTCGGTGGTGGCGTCGGGTACTACTTCTGGCCCCGCGCGGCGCCGGGGACGGTGCCCGTGGAGGCGCCGCCGGCCACCGTCACCACCGCCCGCTTCACGACCCTGGAAGGCAACGTCAAGGTGAAGGCGGTCACGACCTTCGAATGGGTCAACGCCGATCGCGCCATGGTGCTGCGCAGGAGCGATCTCGTGCGCACGGGGCCGGGCTCCGCCGCCGAGATCACGTTCTTCGTCGGCACCGTCGTGCACGTGCGTCCGGACAGCCTCATCACGATCGAGGAGACCTCCGAGGATCCGTCGACCAAGCGGCGCAAGGTGGCCTGGCACATCTCGTCCGGCGAGGTGCAGTTCAACGCGCCGCGGCCCGGCGCCGGCGGCTCCGAGCGCGAGATCTCCACGCCCACCCTGCGCACGACCACGCGCGAGGCGGCCGCGGGCGGAGTCGCGGTGCAGGAGTCGGGGGAGAGCAACATCAAGCTGTATTCGGGCACGGCGAAGGTCGAGACCAAGACGGGCGAGACGCTGCAGCTCGAGGCGAACACGCAGGTCAAGGTCGATGCCGCGGGCAAGGCCGCGCCCGCGCACAGCCTGCCCCCCGTGCCCGCCCTGCTCGCGCCCCAGCACCAGACGGAGATCACCTACCAGGACCCGGCGCGGGCGACCACGCTCCTCGTCTGGAAGCCGGTGCCGGGGGCCGCCGGCTACCACGTGATGCTCGACTACAACGCCTACTTCAATCGTCCGCTGGTGGACCGCTCCGGCATCACGGAGTCTTCGGTCGAGGTGCGCGGGCTGGACGTGGGCAAGTACTACTGGCGGGTCGCCGCCGTGGACAAGGACGGCGTGGAGGGCAGCTTCTCCGACTTCGCCCGCTTCACGGTCAGCCGCCCGCAGGGCGGCGCCCGGGGCACCGGCGATCCGCCTCCGATCCTCATCGAGTCGATCGAGGTGCGGCAGAACATCCTGCAGGTGCGGGGGCGGACGGAGCCGGGGGCCACCCTCACCGTCAACGGGCAGCGCGTGGACGTCGCCGCCGACGGCGGGTTCAACGAGTTCATCCAGCTCCCGGCCGAGAAGGCCGGACGGCAGATCGTGGTCTTCCGCGCCGTCGGCATCAACGGCGGCGTCGCCCAGACCCAGCGGTCGGTGATGGTGGGCGAGTGAAGTGAGGGCGCGGGTGGCGGTCTTCAGCGGGCCCGCCCTCCGGAAGAACCTCCACGCCGGCGACGCGGACGGTCTGGACTACGAGTTCTTCCCGGCCGCCTCCGTGTCCGCGCGGCGCGTCGACGAGGCGCGCTTCGAAGGAGCGCTGGTGGAAGTAGGCGCGGAGAGCTCGTCCGCGGCGCTCAAGGTGCTCCGGCGGGCTCTCCCCCACAAGCCGGTGGGCAGCGTTTCCGTGCGCTGCGACGCCGCCGTCCTGAAGCGCTCGCGCGAGCTGGGCTACGACTTCCACCTGGGCTCCTGGCGCACCGGCGATCCCCCCGCGCGCGAGGTGCTGGCCCACTTCGAAGCCGCCCGCGCCCGCGAGGGCCAGGCTCGGCGCGCGGGCGATACCCAGGGCCGCCTGCGCACGACCACGCGGCGGCTGTCGATCCTCACCGACATCGTGAAGACGGCGAACTCCATCCTGGAGCCGCGCAAGATCATCGAGCTGATCATGGCCAGGGTCCAGGAGCTGATCCCGTCCGAGGCCTGGTCCATCCTGATGCTGGACGAGGAGAAGCAGGAGCTGACCTTCGAGCTGGCCCTGGGGGAGAAGGGCAAGGACGTGGCCGTGTTCCGGGTCAAGGTCGGCGAGGGGATCGCGGGCTGGGTGGCGCAGACGGGCGAGCCCACCATCGTGAACGACACCTCGAAGGATCCGCGCTTCGCGCGGCGGTTCGACGCCTCCACGCAGTTGCAGACCAAGTCCGTTCTCTGCGCGCCTCTCATCTCGCGCGGCCGCACCATCGGCGTCGTGCAGGTGATCAACAAGCAGGGCGGCAAGTTCACCCAGGCCGACCTCGAGCTCCTGCTGACCCTGGTCGAGCCCTGCGCCATCGCCATCGAGAACGCGATCCTCTTCCAGCGCACGGAGCAGCTCACCATCACCGACGACCTCACCCGCCTCTTCAACTCGCGCTACCTGAACCTCTATATCGGGCGCGAGATCAAGCGCTGCAAGCGCCACGGCATCCCGCTCTCCGTGATCTTCCTGGACCTCGACGGCTTCAAGAGCGTCAACGACGCGCACGGGCACCTGGCCGGATCGCGAACCCTGACCGAGGTCGGCGTGATCCTGGTGGAAGCGGTGCGCGAGAGCGACATCCTGGCTCGCTACGGCGGCGACGAGTTCGTGGTCGTGCTGCCGGAGACGCCGCCGTCCGGCGCCCTCGTCAGGGACGCCGGGCTGGAGGCACGCATCTCCGCTTCCTTCGGCATCGCGTCGTATCCGGCCCCCGCCCTCACTCCGGAGGGGCTGATCCAGAAGGCCGATCAGGCCATGTATCGTGTCAAGGAGCGAGACAAGAACGGTATCGAGGTGGCAGTCTAGGAATTCGCGGCCGCGGGACGGCGCGAATTCCTAATACGGAGAGAGACGTGATGCATTCATGCAGCTTTCCATACTGCGAGATGAGATCCTTTAGGATTCGCCGAGCGAGTCCTACCATGCGAGGCGAATCCTCTTGAACCTCCGCTCCATCACCAACCTGAGCTTCCTCTCCAATGACCTCGCCATCGACCTCGGCACCGCCAACACCCTGGTCTACGCAAAGAACAAGGGCATCGTCGTCTCCGAGCCGTCCATCGTCGCCGTCAACAAGGTGACGGGGAAGGTGGAGGCGGTGGGGAAGGACGCCAAGGAGATGCTGGGCCGCACCCCCGGCAACATCGTGGCCATCCGTCCCATGAAGGACGGCGTCATCGCCGACTTCGAGATCACCGAGAAGATGCTCTCCCACTTCATCCGCAAGGCACACAACCGCAACACCATGGTGCGGCCGCGCATCATCATCGGGATCCCGTCGGAAGTGACCCAGGTCGAGAAGCGCGCGGTGAAGGACTCCGCGCTCAAGGCCAAGGCCTCCGAGGTCTACCTGGTGGACCAGGCCATGGCCGCCGCCATCGGGGCCGGCCTGCCCATCACGGAGCCGAGCGGGAACATGGTGGTGGACATCGGCGGCGGCACCACCGACATCGCGGTGATCTCCCTGGCCGGAATCGTCTATTCGAAGTCGGTGCGCGTGGCCGGCAACGATATGGACGAGTCGGTCATCCAGTACATCAAGAAGAAGTACAACCTCCTCATCGGCGAGCGCACGGCCGAGCAGATCAAGCTGGAGATCGGGTCCGCCTTCCCCCTCGACGAGCCGATGACCATGGAGATCAAGGGGCGCGACCTCATCGAGGGGATTCCCAAGACCCTGACCATCACCGATGCCGAGATCCGCGAGGCCCTGGCCGAGCCCATCTCGATCATCGTGAACGCCGTGCGCGTGGCCCTGGAGCGCACGCCCCCCGAGCTCAGCGCCGACATCGTGGACCGCGGCATCGTGCTCACCGGCGGCGGGTCGCTGCTGAAGAACCTGGACAAGCTGCTGCGCGAGGAGACCTCGCTTCCCGTCTCCGTGGCCGAGGACCCGCTGTCCTCGGTCGTGCTCGGGACGGGCAAGATGCTTTCGGATTTCGACTTGCTGCGCAAAATCAGTCTCGACTAAGTGGCGCGAGTCCTCGACACCAGGCGAAGCCGGTTCCTTCTGGGCGGCCTCGTGCTCGCGCACCTCGTCGTCATCAGCCGGCAGGTGGATCGCGGGGGAGGGACCTCCCTCCTCGGTCAGACCGTCTTCGCCGTGCTCTCGCCCCTGCAGCGTATGGTGGGGGCGGGGCTGGGCGCGGTGCTCGCGACCTGGTCCGGATACGTGGACCTGCGCCACGTCTATCGCGAGAACCAGGACCTGCGCGTCCGCATGGCCGCGTTGGAGATGGAGCTGCAGCGGCAGCAGGACCGCCTGCGCGAGGCCGACCGCCTGCGCGAGATCGCGGACGTGAAGCCCTCGCTGCCCTTCGACACGCTGCTGGCCCAGGTGATCGCGACCGATGGCGTGCCCTGGTACCGCACGGTGACCCTCAACCGCGGGCGCGCGGACGGTATCGCCCTCAACGCGCCCGTCATCAGCACGACGGGCGTGGTGGGGCGCGTGGTGGCGGTGGGGCCGCGGGCGGCCAAGGTCCAGCTCCTGCTCGACCACGAGAGCGGCCTGGGAGTGCGCATCGAGCGCAGCCGCATCACCGCCGTCGTGTCCGGACAGGCCGGATTCGCGGACCATGTGGGCAACATGCTGGCCATGAAGTTCGTGCCCGTGCTGGCCGACGTGACCGTCGGGGACGTCGTCGTCACCTCCGGGCTCGACCGCATGTTCCCCAAGGGCCTCATGGTCGGGCGTGTGCAGTCCGTGAAGGCGACGGGCGGCCTGTTCAAGGACATCCTGGTCGCGCCGTCCGCGCACTTCGAGCGGCTCGAGGAGCTGATGGTCGTCCGCGCGCGGCCCGACGGGCTCGAGCTGACCGAAGAGGTCCGGCCTCCGGAGCCCAAGGCCGTCCCCCGCGGCGCGGCCAAGACCAGCCCCGCCACCCGATGAGGGTGTTCTGGACAGCCCTGGCCCTCCTCGCCGCCCTGCTCGCACAGACCGCGCTCGGACGCGTCGTGCCCATGCAGGCCCGCGTGTTCGATCCTTTCCTTCTCGTTGTGGTCTACTGTGGTCTCACGGGCGGCGAGGTGCACGGCATGCTGGCCGGGGCCGCGGCGGGCTGGGTGCAGGACGTGCATTTCGGGGGACGCATCCTGGGTCTGAGCGGCCTGAGCAAGCTGCTGGTCGGCTTCGGCATCGGGATGGGGTCCACGCGCTTCCACCTCGGTGAGCCGGGGGCCCGGCTGCTGGTGCTGATGGTGGCGACGATCGTGGACGCCGTGCTGTTCGGCCAGCTCGCGCAGGTCTTCGACGTGCAGGCCTACGAGCTGAGCCCGCTCGGGCTGATCGCGCGGGCCGTGGTGAACGGGGCAGTGGGGATGGTGGTCTTCGAGACGATGGACCGGCAGCGGCGCCGGTGGGCACCGCGCGCGTGAGGATCTACGAGGACCTGCGCACGGTGCAGCGGCGAGTGGGCGTCGTGCAGGCCCTGGTCGCGCTCGTGCTCGCGGGCCTCCTCGTCTACTTCTGGCACCTGCAGGTCATCCGCGGCAAGTATTTCCGTGACCTCGCCGAGAACAACCGCATCCGCGCCCTGCCCATCCCTGCGCCCCGGGGGCCCCTCTTCGACCGCAAGGGCCGGATCCTGGCCGAGAACCGCTCGTCCTTCAACGTGGTCGTGACCTCCGAGCGCAAGGACGGCCTCGGGGGCGCCCTGGAGCGGCTGTCCCGGCTCATCTCTTTCGATCCGGCAGAAGTGCGCGAGCGTCTCAACAACACGCAGGGGCCGCGATTCCGCACGGTGGTGGTCAAGGCGGACGCCAGCGACGAGGACGTGGCCACCATCGAAGCGCGCCGCCTGGAGGAGCCGGAGGCGAGCGTGGACGTGGTGCCGCTGCGCTCGTACCCGCTCGGCGTCGGGCTGGCCCATTCGCTCGGATACGTGGGCGAGATCTCGGATCGCCAGCTCGAGTCCGGCGCCTTCGAGAAGCTCGAGGCGGGCAGCATCGTCGGCCAGGCCGGCGTCGAGCTCCAATACAACAGGGAGCTGATGGGCCGCGACGGGCTGCGCCGCATCGTCGTGAACAGCCGCGGGGTCGAGGTCACGGAGGCGGAGCGCAAGGCCCCTCTCGACGGGCCCCCGGCCACGCTCACCATCGATCTCGACCTGCAGGCGGCGGTCGTGGAGGCCATGGCGGGCAAGTCGGGCAGCGTGGTGGCCATCGACCCCAATAGCGGCGAGATCCTGGCCTACCTGTCCACTCCCGCCTTCGATCCCAACGCGTTCTCCTCCGGGATCAAGGCCTCGGAGTGGGCCGAGCTGCTCAAGGACCCGGAGAAGCCGCTCATGAACCGGCCCATCCAGGGCGGTTATGCGCCCGGCTCCACTTTCAAGCTGGTGGACGCCCTGGCCGCGCTGCAGGAGCGCGTGATCACCCCGCAGACGAAGTTCAATTGCCCGGGGTACCTCTCCGTCTACAACACCGTGATCCGCTGCCACAAGGAGTCGGGCCACGGCACGGTGGACATGACGCAGGCCATCGCGCTCAGCTGCAACGTCTACTTCTACAACGTGGGCATCCGTCTCGAGATCGAGCGCCTGAGCCGCTACGCGCACATGCTGGGGTTCGCGCAGCCCACCGGCGTGGACCTTCCGCACGAGCTGCCCGGCCTCTTCCAGGACCCCGAGTGGAAGATGCGGACGCAGCAGGCGCGCTGGTTCCCGGCGGAGACGGTCTCCGTGGCCATCGGCCAGGCCATGTCGGTCACACCCATTCAGCTGCTGCGGGTGGCGGCCGTGGTGGCCAACGGCGGCAAGCTCGTGACGCCGCATTTCATGAAGGCGGTGGGCGGCCGCCCCGTCGACTTTCCGGCCCCCAAGGACCTCGGCTTCCGTCCGGAAGTCATCGCCGCCGTGCGCGAAGCCATGCTCAGCGTGGTGAGCGAAGGCACCGGCATGCGTGCGAAGCTCGAGGGCATCCAGGTCGCGGGGAAGACGGGGTCGGCGCAGGTCGTGACCCACGCGCGCCTGGAGACGAACAAGCACGCGCGCGAGTACCAGCCGCACGGGTGGTTCGTCTGTTTCGCGCCCGCCGAAAACCCGAAGGTGGCGATGGTCGTGATGGTCGAGCACGGGACGGCGGGGGGAACCTCCGCCGCCCCCGTGGGCGGCCAGATCCTGTCGCGCTACTTCGGGGTCCGGGCGATCGGGCCCGGCATGACTCCGCCCCCGGACAACCCGCCCGTCGAGCCTTCGCCACAGCCGCTGCGCGCGCAGGTGGCGCCCCCCTCGCCCGCGCTCGCGCAGGCGCGGCCGAACTAGCGCCATGGCCATCGACCGCCGGCTGCTCTTCAACATCGACTGGGGGTGCCTGGGCGCGGCCCTGATCCTCATGGGTATCGGCGTGGCCACGATCCTCTCCGCCACCTTCGCCGGCCGGAACACCGGGCTCGAGATCAAGCAGCTCTACGCCGTGGCCCTGGGCCTGGCCGGCATGCTGGTCGTCGTGTCGCTCGACTACCGGCGCCTGGTGGACCGCGCGCCCGTGCTGTACCTGGCCGCGGTGGGCGTGCTCGTCTACGTGCTGGCCTTCGGGCCGCGCATCGCGGGCACCCGGCGCTGGTTCATGGGGCCGGGCGGATTCCAGGTCCAGCCGAGCGAGTTCGCCAAGCTGGTGGCCGCCCTGCTCGTGGCCAAGCTCTTCGCGGAGGCGAAGAAGGAGACGCTGGGGGTCGTCGACCTCCTCGTCCCCGGGGCGGCGGTGGCCCTCATGGCCGTCCTCATCGCCGCCGAACCCGACCTGGGCACCGCCTTCACGCTGGTGCCGCTCTTCCTGACCGTCGCCTTCCTGGCCGGGCTGCGCGTGCGCGCGATCGTGGGCGTCTTCCTGGTCATGATGATCGTGGGCAGCCTGGGCTGGATGTTCGCGCTCAAGGAATATCAGAAGTCGCGCATCTACACCTTCCTCGACCCGAACCTCGACCCGCGCGGGGCGGGCTATCAGAAGATCCAATCCGAGATCGCGGTGGGCTCGGGCGGCATGGCGGGGAAGGGCTACAAGCAGGGCACCCAGAGCCAGCTCGGGTACCTGCCCGCGCGCCACACCGACTTCATATTCTCGGTGCTCGCGGAAGAGAATGGGTTCGTGGGCGTGGTCGCGGTGCTCGGACTGTACATGTTCATCCTCTGGCGGGCGTTCGAGACCGCCCAGATGGCGCGCGACCGCGTGGGCGCGTTCCTGGCCGCCGGCATCGCCGCCATCCTGTCCTTCCAGGTCGTATACAATGTCGCGATGGTGGCTGGCCTCGTCCCCGTCAAGGGGCTGCCCCTGCCGCTCATGAGCTATGGGGGGTCCTCCGTGCTCTCCTCCCTTTTCGCGGTCGGCCTCATCCTCAACGTCCGCATGCGCCGCTTCGCCAATTGATACGCCGTCCCTTGCCTGATACCGGCTTTCTTCTCGTGCCTCACTCCCGCTTCGAACTCGCTCGTCGCCGCGCTACGCGCGCCGCCGGGCTCTACGTTTCGCCGTCAGAGCCATTCCTCCATGACCCCGCCCGCGACGAGGCCGGCGGGCGCAAGGGACGGCTCATGGAAGGGACCTTCCATGACCAAGGACCTCATCGTGAGCAGCACCCCCCAGGAGACGAAGGTCGCGCTCCTGGACGACGGCATCGTTTCCGAGATCTTCATCGAGCGGGAAGCCCACCGCGGGATCGTCGGGAACCTCTATAGGGGCAAGGTGACCCGGGTGCTGCCCGGGATGCAGTCTGCCTTCGTCGACATCGGCCAGGAGCGCGATGCGTTCCTGTACGTGGCGGACGTGATCGAGGAGCTCGACGAGAACCTCCTCACGCCCGAGGAGGCCGGGCAGCCGGCGGTGGGGACGCTGGGCGCAGCGCCCGCCGGCAACAACCACCGCAACGCGGCCATCGAGGAAATGCTCGAGCCCGGCCAGGAAGTGCTCGTGCAGGTGGTCAAGGAGCCCCTGGGGCAGAAGGGCGCGCGCATCACCTCCCACGTCTCCCTGCCCGGGCGCTACCTCGTGTTCATGCCGACCGTCGAGCACGTGGGCGTCTCGCGCAAGATCACCGACGACGACGAGCGCCGCCGCCTGAAGACGATCCTCAAGGAGCTGCGGCAGCAGCGGGGGGGCGGCGGCCTCATCGCGCGCACGGTCGGGGCCGGCCACACGCGTGAGGACTTCGAGCGCGACATGCAGTACCTCTCCCGCACCTGGGACGAGGTCCGCGCGCAGTCGTCGCGGCAGGGAGCGCCCGCGCTCCTTCACCGCGAGCTCTCCCTCGTGCAGCGCCTCCTGCGCGACATCCTCTCCGACGACATCGCGAACATCCGGCTCGACGGCGAGAAGGAGTTCCAGCGCACGCTGGACATGGTCAACGTCCTCCAGCCCGAGCTGGCCCCGCGGGTGCGCCTCTACAACGGCTCCCAGGCCATCCTGGAGGAGTTCGGGGTGGCCGGCGAGCTCGAGCGGGCCCTGCGCTCGAAGGTGTGGCTCGACTCCGGCGGCTACATCGTCATCAACCAGACGGAGGCCCTGGTCGCGATCGACATCAACACCGGGCGGTTCACGGGGAAGAAGAAGCTCGAGGAGACGATCCTCAAGACCAACGTGGAGGCGGTCAAGGAGATCGTGCGGCAGATCCGGCTCCGCGACCTCGGCGGGATCATCGTGGTGGACTTCATCGACATGGAGGAGCGCAAGAGCCGCCAGAAGGTGATGGCCGCCCTCGAGCAGGAGCTCAAGAAGGACCGCTCGCCCTCGAAGGTGCTTTCCGTGAACGAGTTCGGTCTCGTCATCCTGACCCGCAAGCGCGTGCGCCAGTCGCTCGAGCGCACGCTCTGCGAGCCCTGTCCCTACTGCTCGGGGAGCGGCATCGTGAAGAGCGTGACCACCGTGTGCTCCGAGATCTACGACGAGGTGCGCAAGCTCGCCCCGCATTTCTCCGGCAACGCCGTCTCCCTGGGCTGCTGGGCCACGAGGTGCTCGTGAAGGCGGATCCCCTCCTCCACCAGGAGCAGTTCGACGTCGTGCCCCAATGACGACGCCGGGCTCGCGCTTCCAGCCCGCGGTCGAGGAGTACGTCTCTGCCATCGAGACCCACCTCCGCGCCCGCCGCGGCGTGGAGCACATCCTCACCCCGCGCGACTTCGCGCTGGCTCGCGCCTGGTACGAGGCGGGGGTGCCTCTGGCCACCGTGCTCGTCGGCATGGACCGCGCCTTCGAGCAGAGCGCGAACGTCAGCTCCCTCACCTATTGCCGCCGCCGCGTCGAGGAGCTGGCCGCGGCCGGGCCCCGGCCGGAGATCCGTCCCGCCCCTCCCGTGGAGACGATCCCCCTCTCCGAGGTGGAGTCGCTCCTGGCCTCGCTCCTCGACCAGCTCGAGAAGGTGCGCCCCGCGCGCGGGCTCTCGTTCGAGCCCCCGTTGCGCAAGATCCGGGAGGTGCAGGACCTGCTGGCGGTGGCGGCCCGGCCGAACTGGGAGTACGTGCGCTCCAAGCTGCGCGAGATCGACGACGACGTCTCCGCGGCCGTGCTGAGCGCCTTTTCCGCGGATCAGCTCGAGGACTTCCGTGCGGAGGCGGCGCGGGCCATCGAGCGCCACCGCGGTCGGGTCGACGACGCGGCCCTCGAAGACGCCAAGACGCGATTCACGCTGCAGAGGGCGCGCGAGAAGCTGGGGCTGCCGAGGGTCAGCCTCGTCTAGGCCGCAACCACACTCCGCCTTTCCCCGAGAACGGACGCATCAAGCTGCGGCTGGCCGGATCGCCCTCGACCGCGCGTCAGCTCGGCTTGCCCGCCCGCTGCAGCTGGCGTTCCTTGAGGGCCAGCAACCCGTCGTTGATGATCGCGGCCTTGCGCTCGCCCAGCAGCTCGCGGGCCAGATCGGCCTCGATGGCCAGGAGCCGGTCGAGGCCGGCCAGGTAACGGGCGATCTCGCCGCTCACGATGTTGCGCCGCAGCGCGAAGGAGTCCAGCTCGCCCGCCCCGTCCACGGACACGCCTTCGAAGAGCATGGCCTCCTCGCGCAGCGCCCGCGCGAACGCGCGCTCGAAGAAATCGGGGGCCTTCTCGCGCAGCTCGTAGCTGACGAGCTCGAAGAGGAACCGGTGCAGCTCGTTGAAGGCTTCGATCTCGCGCCCGACGGCGGCTCCCCTCATGCGCTCGGCATGGGGCTCCGTCTTGTCGCTGCGCCCGGGAGCGGAGTCCTGGGGAACGCGGTCGAGCACGCCCGCGGCCCAGAGCCCCCAGACCGTCCGGCAGGCCTTGAAGTCCGATTGCCGGGCGGCGGCGCAGATCTCCTCCAGGCTCATCTCGCCATCGATGGTGGCGATGAGGTCCATCTCGTCCTTCTGGAGGCTCATGTCGCCCATGGTGCTGGCGGTGTCGGCGGCCAGCCGGTACTGCTGCCCCAGACCGCCCACCGCGCGTTGGATGCGCGTCCAGCGTTCGACGCGCCGCACCCCCTCCATGATGAGGTCGGCCGTGGACATCCGCAGCACGATCACTTCACGCGAGGGCAGCTCGCCTTCCTGGAAATCGAAGGCGCCCTCGTCCCATTGGAACACGCTGTAGATGATCTCCTGCACCTGCTCCGTCACGCCGTCCACGAGGTCCTTCGAGCGGATGGCGCCGCTCTCGACGAGCAGGGTGCCCTGACGCTTGCCTGCCTTGATCGCGCGCACCGACTCCTCCAGGGCGCGGTAGGAGATGAGGCCCTTGCGCAGGAGCATCTCGCCGAGGCGATCGTCGGGATCGGTCGAGGTCGCGAAGATGAGGCGGCCCTCGCTCAGGTAGAGGGTCTTCGTGATCTTGCCCCGGGTGTTGCGCAGCGTCCCCGTCTTCTGCCCGCGCAGCAGTGGCCGCAGGACCGCGGGCAGGGGAAACTCGTCGAGGGTGCCGCGCGGGCCGGGATGGCTCACGAAAGAAGCCCGTGACGGCGCAGGTCGCCGGAGCGCAGCCTCACGCCTTCGGACAGGAGTCGCCGCCGTTGGAGCACCGGGCCCGCGCCCACCCGCGGCGAGATCCGCCCACCGGCCGCCACGACGCGGTGCCAAGGGACGGCGCGCTCGCGGCGCGGATCCAGCGCGCGCAGGGCCCAGCCCACCGCTCGCGCCCCCCGCGGCACTCCGACGAGCCGCGCGACCTGGCCGTAGGTGGCCACGCGGCCGCGTGGGATGGCGCGCACCGCCGCATACACACGTTCGAAAAACGGCATTGGAGCGCCCGATCCTAGCATGCGGTCGCGCGCCGCTCGGACCGCCGCCGGTCAGGCCCCCGGGCTTGGGGATGGCGACGGGGACGGCGAGGGCGTGGCCGCGGGGGCGGCGCGCTCAGGAGCGGGGGGCGGGGCCACGCGCTCCGGACGCGCCTGGGGCGTCGTGCTGATCTCGGAGGGGTCGACGCCGGGCAGGGCGGGCACGTTGGGCGCGGCCGCCGGCGCCGGCGCCGCATCCGGGGCGCCCGGCGCGGGCCCGAGCCCCGGTCCGCTCAGGGTCGAGGTCGGCACGTTGGGAACGGTCAGCGAGACCTCGCTCACCGTCGTCTGCGTCGTCTTCTCCGAGGCCTTGCGCAGGCCCTCCACGTAGTCCTCGTAGACGCTGGCCATGCGCTGCTGGGAGAGCCGTTTCGTGATCTCGTCCCGGACGTCCTCATAGGGCGTGACCGTCGCGTCCGCCTTCGCGACCACGCGCACGATCCGGTAGCCGTTATCGAGCGAGATCGGATCGGAGACGCCACCCGCGGGCAGCGCGGCCGCGACTTTCGCCAGCTCCGGGTTCATGTCGCCGGGCGCCACCTGGCCGAGGTCCCCACCGGCCGCGCGGCTGCCCGCGGTCGAGACAGCGCGGGCCAGATCCGCAAAATCCTCTCCACCCCGCGCCCGGCGGACGACGTCCTCGGCCTGCGCGCGGTCCGGCACCACGATCTCCTGCAGGTGCACGGACGCGCTCTTGCCGTACTCCGCCTTGTGCTTCTCGTACTCGGCGCGCGCCTCGGCGTCGGTCACCGTGGTCTTCTGCTCCAGCTCACGCGAGAGCACTTGCCGCCGCAGCACCGATCGCTCGATGTTGCGCTTGAGGTCGTCCAGGCTCATCCCTTCGCGGCGGAGCTGGCGCTTGAGCTCCGCGTCGTCGGGGATGTTGTTCTCCTTCTTGATGCCTTCGATGACGTCCTGCACGTACTCCGGCCGCAGCTTGATGCCGAGATCGGCCGCCCGCTGCGTGATGAGCAGGTCGTCGACCGCCTCCTGCAGGATGCGGGCGTTGTTCTGCCGGAGGTACGACTCCACCTGGTCGGAAGCGATGTGCGCCGCCTGCACGGCCGCGAGCTGGCGCGCCTCGAACTCGGACTGGGTGACGATATCGCCGTTCACCTTGGCCACCACGCGCTCGATGATCTCGGCGCGGGAGGAGGCAGAAAGGGCGAGGGCGCCCGCACCCAGGAGGGCGGCGGCGCTAAGACGGACGAGAACCGGTGACGGCTTCATGATTCACCTTGGCCCGGGCCATGAGGCCCTGGACGAACTCGCGAACACCTGTGTCCGACTTCTGGCGGAGGAGCTCGGCCCGCGCCGCCTCCCGGCACTCGGGGAGGCCGGTCGCGCTCGCGGCCACGCGCTCGTCCACCCTCAGCACGTGATACCCCAGGGGGCTGTGCACCATGTCACTCGTCTCCCCCGGGGCCAGGGCGAACGCCGCCGCCTCCAGCTCCGCGGGCAGCTCGCCGCGGCCGAACGTCCCCATCGACCCTCCCGTGCTCGCCTCCGGGCCACGCGATCGCGTCTGGGCCAGGGCGGCGAAGCTCTTGGGGTCCTTCTTGAGACGGCGCACGACGTCGCGCGCTTCGTTCGACGTCGGCACCAGTATTTGACGCACCCGGATCCGCTCCGGCCGGTCGAAATCGTGGGCGTGCTCACGGCAGTAGGCGTCGAGCTCCGTGTCCGAAACGGTGACGCGGGACAAGACGGCCTCGGAGAGGAGTCGGCGCACGGACTCGTTCTCCTTCTCCTCGGCATCGCCGCGCGCGGACAGCCCGCGCGCCCGCGCCTCCAGGACCAGGATCCGCTCCTCGAGGTACGGCTCGAGCAACGCTTGCCGGACCTCCGGGGCCAGGCTCGTGCCGCCCCCCCGGACCTGCACTGCGCCCACGTACCGCTCGAAGTCGCTGCGCCGGACGGTTTCATCGCCCAGCTCGAGCAGGACGGGGTCGGTGTCGGGACCGGATGAGGTATGGGTCCGGCAGGCGAGGGTCAGCACGGAAGCGATCACGGCGACCAGGCTGGACGGGAGGAGTGGGGTCACGGGCGGGCTTCAGCGGCGAGGTGCGGCCACAGGCGATTATACGGCAGTTCGGCGGGTTCCCTCGAGCACGCCCTCGAGCGCTTCCAGGACGTCGCCGAGCGCGATCAGGGTGGGCCGGCCCGGGGGCAGCGGCGCCCTCAGCACGCCCGCCGGAGAAAGGGTGGCCCCCGGCCAGGCCCGCACCGCCGCCGCCAGCGTCACCCCGCCGAGGGGGGTGTCGGGCGCGAGCCGCAGGTGCAGGGCGGACGCCCCCAGATCCACCTGCACGACGGCCAGGGCCACCGCACGCAGGCGCAGGGCCGCGTAACCGAGGAGGCCCTCGACCTCGGGGGGGAAGGGCCCGTAGCGGTCCCGCAGCTCCTCGGCCAGCTTCGCCACCTCGGTCCCGTCCCGTACCTGGCTCACGCGCTTGTAGAGGGACATCCGCTGGTGGACCTCGGGCACATACTCCTCCGGAATGCGAAGGTCCACGCGCAGGTTGAGGACCGTGCGCGGAGACTCGCGCGGGGCCTGTCCCTTGAGCTCGAGGATCGTCTGCTCGAGCAGCTTGACGTAGAGATCGAGGCCCACCGCTTCGATGTGCCCGCTCTGCTCGCCCCCCAGCAGGTTGCCCGCGCCCCGCAGCTCGAGATCGAGGGCGGCCACGCGGAAGCCGGCGCCCAGCTCGGAGAACTCGCGCATGGCGGCCAGGCGCTTGCGCGCGATCTCGCTGAGGACGGTATCCGGGGGCACCATCAAGAAGGCGGACGCGCGCCGTTCCGACCGCCCCACGCGGCCGCGGAGCTGGTAGAGCTGGGCCAGCCCGTAGCGGTCGGCCCGGTTGATGATCATGGTGTTCGCGCGCGGGATGTCCAGCCCGTTCTCGATGATGGTGGTGGCCACGAGCACGTCCGCCCGGCCCTCCACGAAAGCGAGCATCGCCTTCTCCAGCTCGGCCTCCGGCATCTGTCCGTGCGCCACGGCGACGCGCGCCTCCGGCACGAGCTTCTGCACCATGTGCGCGAGCGAGTAGATCGATTCCACGCGGTTGTGCACGAAGTAGA